>JAUXGW010000046.1 GCA_030621865.1 Actinomycetes bacterium | reverse complement strand
CGCTGTGGTGGCATCCGACCGGCGCCTTCCTCCAGCCTGAGGTCCATGCAGGTGGCAGCGCCACCCATGTTCCCGATCTGCAGATCGAGCATGACCAAGTCCGGCTCGAGGTCCAGCGCGGCCTGCCGGACGTCCTTCCCGGCGTGAACGCGGTGTACCCGGGTGTCTTCGTCGCCGATGGCGGCATCGACCTCGTCGAAGACTTCATCAGCATCGGTGGCAAGCAGAACGTCCTTCACCGGTCTGACGCTACCGCAGGGTCATCGGGTTGCACCATCAGCGAACCAAGCAGTGTCAGCGCCTCCAAGTCGTTGACCTCGAACGGCTGAACTTCCACCGGTACAACTGGAGCCGGGTGTATCTGCTCCGTCAACCCCTCCAGGTGACCGGCTTCTCCAAGAGCGAGTTGCCGGGCGTCGGCCAAACAGGTGAAGTAATCACCGATGGCGGTGCCCCCGAGTGTGGTGGCGCGGGCTCGGGCGCCCGCGGGGGAGAGCGGATGACCGGAGTCGTCCGTTCCGAATACCGGTTGCATCCGGTTCACGATCAGGGCTCGCACGGATATGTCGTTATCTGACAGTCGGTCTGCGAAGTAACCCGCCTCCGCCACGGTGTCTGCTTTCGGTGTTGCCACCAACACGAAGGCCGTCTGATCTGCCGACAGAAGTTGGTTCACATGAGCGGCCCGATCCTTGAATCCCTCCTCCATCCCCTCGAAGGCCTGGAAGAAGGCGATGGCGTCGCCGATCACGTCGGCACCCACCACCTTTGAGATGCTGCGCACCGCCGCCTGCGCGGCCACATTCACCGCTTTGGCGATTCCCCGCGTTGGCGTCATGAGAATCCGGTAGAGGCGATGATCAAGGAAGTTGGCCAGGCGCTGAGGTGCCTCCAGAAAATCCAATGCGTTTCGTGTGGGTGGAGTGTCCACGACAACGAGGTCGAAATCACTCTCTTCTGCCAATTCGTAGAGCTTCTCCGAAGCCATGTACTCCTGTGTGCCGGAGAGAGAAGAGGAGATGTTGCGGTAGAAGTTGTTGTCGAGGATTACCTCGGCCTGGTCCTCGTCGGCAGAGTAGCGACGCACCAATCCGTCGAACGTGGCCTTGGTGTCGAGCATCAGTGCGTGGACGCTCCCGGGCCATTCACCCGAAATCTCGGTTGGCTCGTTGCTCAGTTCGTCGATTCCGAGTGCATCTGCGAGTCGTTTGGCAGGATCGATGGTGACCACCACACTCCGGCGGCCCATCCGGGCGGCTTCCAGCGCAAGGATCGCTGCGGTGGTCGTCTTGCCGACGCCGCCGCTGCCGCAGCACACGATCACCTCACTGTTTCGCACAATTTCGGTGAGTGACTCAGGCATTTCAGTTGTCTCCCATGGGCGAATCGGGTGATTCAAGCTTCTTGATCCCCAACTCCAGAGAGTTTGCCAGCCGTTCAAGCTCAGGCCGTCCCATTTCGGAAGTGAACTGATAGGGCATCCGGAGCTGTGGGAGTGGGAGTGAATTGGCCAGCCGATCCAGCTGCTCGTCCTGGATTGCTTGGCGGGAAAGCCGAAACTCAGCGGCCGCCGAGAGCAATTCCCCTTCACCATCAAGTAGTCGGGTACCCGCCTCGGAAGCGGCAGAGTGGACGTCTGAGCACAGTCCGGCGAGATCGGGATGGATGCCGTTGATCACCACGGGACCCAGAGAAACGCCGACCTCCTCCTCGAGGCTGTAAGCGGTCTGGATGAGTTCGTTCACGGGAGTCTCCTCCGGGATCGTCACGAGGGTCACCTGACAAATTTCCTGATCGGAGAGGAGCTCCAGCACCTCGGTGGCTTGAGTATGGATTGGTCCGACCTTCACGGCGTCCGCCAAGCCGCTGGCCGATCGCAGGAAGCTGATCGCGTGTCCGGCAGCGGGGGCGTCCACGATGAGCAAGTCCTGTTCGCCTGAGCGGACGAGCTGTTTCACTTTGCCCAGAACCAGGATGTCCCGGATGCCGGGAACGGCCGTGGCGATGATGTCGAGCAATCCAGTGGAAATCAGCCGGTTGGAGATTCTCTTCAATCCCCGACCCGCCAGATAATCCAGGAGCGCATCATCGGGTGTGAGTGTCCGTGCAGATACACCCGCGTGCTTGCGGGATGGTTCCACCAGGGTCTGCTCGTCGTGGTCCAGGACTTCCTCGTCGAACATCGACGCGAGGCTCACCTTGCCGTCGAGCTCCACGATGAGGGTCCGAAGACCAGCTCGAGAGGCCGTTATCGCCAGCGCCGCGCTGACAGCGGTTTTGCCGACACCGCCTTTCCCGGCGACGATTAGGACTTGGCTGTCCGGAAACAACTGGCCAGTGCTCATCTCGCTCTCCAGGAGGGCTCGACTGTGAATTCAGTATCCAACCGGCGAATGCCACTGTCCAACCGCCTGTTGGTGGCGGCGCTGGTGTTCTCCGTGGCTGGAACACTGTGGTCGGCCTCCGCGTCAGCGCAGGACACATGTGACTCTGTGGGTTGTATCGACATCGTGGCGATTGATGGCCTTGTCGACGAGATCCAGGCGACCAACATCATCGACACGCTACGCGCTGCGAACCGCGCAGGAAATGTCGACTCGCTCGTGTTCCAGATCGACAGCGAAGGCGTGGTTGTGAGTGATGGCCGCCTGATCGAGATCGCCCGTGCAGTCAGGGCGTCCGCGGTACCCGTTTCCTTCTGGATTGGACCATCAGGCGCCGTGGCATACGGAGGCGCCGCCGAACTGGTCACATCGGCGCCACAATCAGGAATATCTCCCGGCTCGACCTACGGAGAAGTGGGCAAACCCAGACTTCCGAAATCCGAATTCGGGGATCCTTACACTGGTGACTCTGCCTCGGCCCTCGACTCGGCCGTCGAAGCGGAGGATGCAGTAGAACTCGGACTGGTGGACCGCATCGCCCCCATTGTTCGCGAACACGTTCTGAACGCCGACGGAGTTGAAATCGAGATCACTGAGGTGGATGGGGACGAACGGCCGTCGCCGGTCCAGCTAATACGTTTCCACAAACTGCCGCTCGGGACTTCGCTCATGCACACCGTGGCCAGTCCATCGGTCGCCTACTTGTTGCTCACCATCGCGCTTGGGTTGTTGTTGTTCGAGTTCTACACCGCGGGTATCGGTGTGGCGGGAGTTGTTGGTGCCGGTTCACTGATCCTCGCTGGTTATGGAGTTGCCGCCTTGCCGTTCAACACCTGGGCTCTCGTGTTGATGCTGTTGTCAGCGGTTGCCTTCGCGGTGGACATCCAGAGCGCGGTTCCAAGGGTCTGGACCGGGATTGGGCTCGGAGCATTCGCGACGGGGTCGCTCTTCCTCTTCACAGAGTTCAGGCCAACCTGGATCGCGCTGTTGGTGGGTGTCATCGGCATGTCGATCACGATGTTCTCGGGAATGCCGGCGATGGTTCGAGCCAGATTTGGAACTCCCACCATCGGTCGGGACTGGATGGTGGGGGAAATGGGCGAAGCGGTGTCCGATGTCGATCCGGATGGCCACGTTCGTATCCGTGGGGCGTTGTGGCGAGCACGTACCAATCGGGCAACACCCATTTCGGCCGGAGAATCCATCCGCGTCGTGGAGATTGATGGTCCCCTGGTGGAAGTTGAACCTGAGGAGGGCGGCGCCAAGGACTATCGGGAGATGCGGAATCGGGGTGACTCGCCAGCGGAGTCCGAGCCGCAGGAGTAACTCCAGCAAGCAGAACGCGTGCTAATTGCCTCTTGTGGGGAGCGCGATGCGTGCCTATGGTCATGGATCACACACCGAAGGGGGGCTTGGGTGAGTGCCCAGCAAATAGAAGATCAGGGAATCGAGTTGTGGCAGGTCAAGGCGGAGTGCCGCGGCCCGCAGTCGGAGGTTTTCTTTCCGCCACCGCAGTTCGAGCGCAAGGTCGACCGACTTCAGCGTGAACGGCGGGCCAAACGGATCTGCGATCAATGCGCTGTGATGGATCAGTGTCTTGCCTACTCGCTGTCGATCCGGGAGCCACACGGCATCTGGGGCGGACTCAACGAGCACGAGAGAAAGTCTCTGCTTGAGTTCGCGGCCCTCAACTAGCCGTCGTGTCTCTCAACTAACGGTCGTGTCTCTCAACTGAGGAGTTTCTCACGCGGCCAGGTGGCCGATCCGATGTACGGCGTATCCTTTTGGGCGTGCTTGTCGTCCTGATTGCCCTGTTTGTCATCCTGCCCCTGGCGGAGTTGTGGCTGATTGTGGTCGTTGCCGATTCGATCGGTTTCGCCGGGACGTTCCTCGCTCTCATCCTCTTCAGCGTCTTGGGAGGCTGGTTGGTGCGCCGGGAGGGATTGACTGTCTGGCGCAGGACGAATGAGCAAATTGCCGCCGGACGGATTCCCACCAGGGAAATCTCCGACGGTTTGATGATCCTGGGCGGCGGAGCGTTGCTTCTGACACCGGGGTTCATCACTGACCTCGTGGGACTGGCGCTCTTGTTGCCACCAACCCGAGCCCTCATCCGACCGCTTCTCGCCAGGTCACTGGCCGTTCGGATGAATCGGGGCGGCCCGGTGACGGTTACCGGTACTCCGGGCCGCCAGCAGTCGCAAACCGCTGGGGAGGAACCGTGGGCCAGGGTTGTCGACGTGGAGGTCAATGACCCCAAGTCCATTGATCGCCGTTCCGGTGGACCGTCAGCCGAGGGCTGACTGGTCAATCGCCTCCTGCATGGCGTCGAGCAGTCGGACGGAACAACCTGAGAGGTCCGCCGGTGGGCTGGCTTCCAGCACCCGTTCAGCGAGTTCGGTGAACGCGTTGCCCACCCGCGAATCAGTGAGGGCCACTGGATTCCCCGAGTCGCCTCCCGCTCCGACTTCCGGTGCGATGGGTATTCGACCGAGCATCGGGATCCCGGCCTCCTGACTCAGCAGTTCGCCGCCGCCTTCGCCGAAAATGTGGTGCTCGCGACCCTCGTCATCGGTGTAGACGGACATGTTCTCGATCGCTCCGGCAATGTGCAGGTAATTCTTGCGGCCCATGTCCACCGCCCGGATGGCGACCTTCTGAGCCACCTCTGACGGCGTGGTCACAATCAGCATTTCGGCTCGCGGCAACATCTTTGCGAGGCCCATCTGCACATCCCCGGTTCCGGGAGGCATGTCCACGAGGAGGTAATCGAGGTCACCCCAATTGACATCCTCAAGGAAGTGTCGGACCGCTCGGTTCAGGATCAGGCCCCTCCACATGAGCGCAGAGCCCTCTTCGGACACGAGGAAGCCCATCGACACGACCTCCAGATGACCGGAACCGATCTGCTTGTGATGTGGTGTGATCCGGCCACTGGTGGACTCAGCGGTGAGTCCACCTTCGATTCCCAGCATCCTCGGAATCGAGAAGCCCCAGATGTCGGCATCCAGAACCCCAACCGTGTGGCCCTTGGCAGCGAGTGCGCAGGCGAGGTTCGCTGTGGTCGATGACTTGCCGACACCACCCTTGCCGGAGGCGACGAGGAGGACCTTTGCATTCCTCGGGACTGCAGTGTGCTCCTCGCGCTCGGAGATTGCCATGCGGGCCCGGTCCATCGCTGCCGCTTTTTCGTCGGGAGTCATCTCTGTCCAGTCGATCTTGACCGCGGAAACCCCGGGCAGCGCGTTCACCCGAATTCGCACGTCGCGCTGAATTTCTGCGCGCAGAGGACAACCGGCGGTAGTCAGGGCGATCTTGATGTGTGCCAGACCGGATTCCTCGATGGAGCACCCTTTGGCCATGCCCAAGTCCACGATGTTTGATCCAAGCTCCGGATCCATCACGCCGCGAAGGACTCCCAGTACCTGCTCTTCGGAAGGTATGGGAATAGGTTGTCCGGCCACTTCCGGATTGTAACGGGCCGCGCCGGGTTTTTTCATCCGTGCGCTATCCTCGACTGCGTGAGCCGTGAACCGCGTCTGGATCTGCTGAAGGCTCTCGGTGACGACACCCGATACGCCATCTACCTCGAGTTGTCGCGTTCCGACACGGCCCTTTCCACGGCCGATGTTGCCGAAACACTTGCTCTGCACGTGAATACTGTGAGGCCTCACCTGGAACGCATGAGGAACGTGGGCCTTCTGGCAGTTTGCCCGGATTCCCGCGGAGCCGTCGGCAGACCACAGAAGCTCTATTCGATCGCCGCCGATGCTCCGGGCCTCGGGTTGGAGCCACCACTCATGTCGATGCTGTCCCGCATGTTGCTTCAGGTTGCTGTGGATTCCGGAGCCCAACGCGACGAGGTTCTCGATGCCGGTCGCCGGGCGGGCACGAACCTGAGTCGTCGCCATCAGGGCAAATGTTGTACCGAAGCATTGATTTCGGCTCTTGAACAGCTTGGCTTTGATCCGGCAGCAGCCACCGAAGCTGAGACGACTTCGGTGGCATTCGGTAACTGTCCCTTTTCTGAACTCGCCGAAGATGAACCACAGGTGATCTGTTCCCTGCATCAGGGAATGATGGAGGGATTTGCTTCCGACTGGGGAGACGCGAACGCGGACGTGACAGTCTTCAATGATCTGTCTTCGCTCACTCCATGCACCGCGGAAATCGTTGAGACGGTTGGACCGGCTTCCTAGATGTCCTTGCAGCGTGATCGGGGTACCTGAATCGATGGCTTCCTTTGCACGGCGAGCGCCGGTACAATGATCCATTCGGTGCACATACGCACCGAGTAGATCTGTAACCGAGCAGATCCGTAACTGGAGGACCAACCCGTGATCACTGTCACCGACGCAGCAGCAACCAAGGTTGACCAGCTCATCAAGGCCGAGGGCGAAGAGTCGTTGGCATTGCGCGTTGCAGTGCGCCCCGGCGGCTGCTCAGGATTCTCCTACGAGATGTTCTTCGACAGCGAGGTCAGCACCGAGGACCACGCCACCAGTCACGGTGGAATTCAGGTCGTCGTTGATCCCTCCAGTGCTCCGTTGCTCGAAGGAGCCACCCTGGATTACAAGGATGGCCTCGAGGATTCCGGGTTCTCCATCACGAACCCGAACGCCCAGAGCACCTGCGGCTGTGGCAACAGCTTCAGCTGAGGACAGCAGCTTCAGCTGAGAAGCTCTTCCATCTCCGACCGGTCAACGATTGTGTCTGCACGCGCCGTGAGTGTGCCTTGGGGATCGGTGACGAACAATGCCGGTTCGTAAACCATCTGATAGGCGGCTGGAACCGGTGCCAAGTCTGCGTCGGCGAGGTTTCTGACCGCCTTGGGATTCGCGTACACCTCGGTGTGAATCGGGATCAGGTCATCGCGGTCTGATGCGATGTCTATGAGGTTGTCGAGAATCGGACCGCACACGGCCGTCTGACAGTAGGCCGGGGTGGAAACCAGCAGCGCAACCTTCTTGCCCATCGTCAGGGCATCCGGAAGGGCTACTGAGTGGAACGGGCACGGTGGAACGCGGGTACAAATCGGATCCACGTCCAGTGGGCTTTCAGGGGTGGGGGTGCCGACTGGTGGCAAGGGTTCGCCCACTCCGGGTGGTCCGATCTCGTCGGGTGAGTATGCCTGTACCTGGGAGTCCATGCCCGAGCCTTGGTAGGTGGCCGTGATGTCGTAGATCCCGGGCTCCGGAAACGTGACATTCAGTGGAACGTAAGCGCGGGGCACCCCTTCACTGCGGGGTTGTACCTCCACGTTCTCCTCCACGGTTTCGCCGTTGATGGCCACATTGAAGGTGACCGGATCGCTCAATTCGGAAAGCGGCACACCTTCAGAGTCCGAGACAAGGTAGGGGAGACGGTTGGGAACACCTGCTCCGAGGTGAGGAACCGATTGGGGGAACGCTGCCAGGAGTGCGTGCTGCGCCCCCGCGTCCTGAGGTGTGGATGTGTCGTCACTATCCGAACACGATGTGATTGCAGTCACGGCGAGGACTCCTCCGGTGGCGAACCCGGCCCTGAGTACACCCCTTCTCGTGAGTGAAGAGGCGGAACCGGTCTGACCCGAGCCGGGAACGTTGAGACGCTTGGACATGGGACAAATGTAGTCAAAGGCGACCGGATGCCCAGATCGCGCTGACAGGCATCACAGGACCGGCCCAGCGTGAATACTGGCCGCATGACGGTTTCGTTCGAACTCAATGGGACGACTCTGACAGTTGAGGAATCCGACGCTGCCGGGAACAAGCGCAACCTGATGGACGTTCTTCGTGACGAGGGTCAAACCCTGTCGGTGAAGGACGGATGTGCTCCCCAGGGGCAATGTGGCTGTTGCACCGTGCTGGTGGACGGGAAGGCACGGGTCTCTTGTGTGACTCCCGTGATCAGGGTTCGCGGCAAGACGGTCGAAACGCTGGAGGGCTTGTCGCCGGAGGTCGGTGATGCCTACACGGAGGCGTTCGCTGAAGCGGGAGGATCCCAGTGCGGATTCTGCACTCCGGGCATTGTGATGCGGCTGGAGGCTCGTCGGCGGGATGAACGGAGTCCGGTTGGCGATTCCGGTGCCGGCGATGGTGTTGCCGACGGCGGTGCCAACGATGCGGTGCGGGCCGATGCGACGAATGCGCTGAAGGCCCATCTTTGTCGATGCACGGGATGGCACGGGATCGTTGAATCAGCAGTGAGGTTGCGATCAGGGAGGTTGGGATCGGGCGCCCATGGCGATCCACCGACCGGACGTACCATGGCGGCGGTTTCTGCGACGCGGGAGAGAGCCACGCTGGAATCCGGCCTGATGCAGCGCTGGGTTCCCGAAGTGCCGCTCGGATTTGGCGCGTTCGCAATTGACACTGTTCCGGAGGGCGCGGCGGTGGCTGTTCTGGGGGCTGACGGTGAGTGGCTGCTTGCAGCTTCCCTCAGCGAGGCACGGGCGCTGTCGCGCAAGGTGCAGGGTCGGCGAAGCACGGCAAGCGGCGAAGCGCCAATTGACGTGCCGCCGGGGGAGTGGGCGGCAACGCTGCGCACCTCATGGGTGGAGCCGGCTTATCTCGAGACCGATGCCGCCTGGTGTGAACCCGGCGGAAAGCCGGCGAGTGTCCTGGCCAACGCCGGAGCGTTCGGTGCGAAAGTGGACAGTCCTCTCCCGGCGGTTGCGGCGGAACTCGCCGAGCGCCATGGCCGACCCGTTCTGGCGTTGTGGAGTCGGGAGGACGTCATACGCCTTGGATCCAAACGGCCCCCGGTGGCCATCGGCGTGAACCCTGACGGGACGGGTGTTGCCAGAGTGGCCCGCGCCGATGGCATCGGGGAAGCCATTGCCTCGGTGGCTCCCGGACTGACCATCGAGCAGGTTGACCTGGCCGGCCCGCCGGTGTCGTCCCGGCATCGAGCGGCTGGATGGTTGGAAGCCTATTGCGCTCTGACCGCCGCGGGTTGCGACACGCCGATCGGCGGATCCACTGGTTCCTGGAACGAGGTTCATCGACCCGATGGTGGATGGGCGCGCTGTCGGGTCGTGGCGGACGACGAAGGAAATGAGGGTAACGGGGTGATCGAGGTGGAGGTCGGTGCCGGTGATCCGCTTGATCCGGTGGTGATCCGGTCTTTCGTCACCGGAGCGGTCCACATGGCGGCCGGCCTGGTGGCCAGCGAGTCGATCACTGTTGACGACGACGGTCACGTACAGGACCTCACGATTCGATCGTTGGGAATCCTTCGGGCATCCGAGATGCCCGAAGTGCGGATCAGCATTGATTCGGCGGGATCCGCCCAGAAGCCGGTGGCGGTTTCCGACGCAGTGTTCGTTGCCTGTGCCGCAGCGATCTGGAATCATCACGGTCGACCCGGGATGTGGCCTACCTTGAAGCAGCCCCTCATCTAGGAGATCCCATGCCGCCTGCCTACTCGCCCGTCTACGCCGCTGGTCCCTGGCGGATCGTTTCCGGTCAGATTGGGCTCACCGACGAAGGGCTTCCCACCGGGTTCGCCGATCAGCTCGAAGCCACGTTGGCCAACCTGAGAACACAGCTCAGCGAGAACGGACTCCGATTGGATCAAGTCGCCAAGACCACCGTGTTCCTGACGGACATGGCCAACTACGAGACTCTCAACGAGATCTACACGAGATTCTTCGAGGGCCACCTTCCGGCGCGGTCGGCAGTTGCAGTTTCAGGTCTGCCTTCTGGTGCCTTGGTGGAGGTTGAGGCCTGGGTATTCACCGGCGATTGAACCCCTCCACTCCATCGGGCAGACTGGAAGCATGCTCGGCCCGATCCTGATCATCATCGCACTCGTGATCGCCATTCCGGTGGCCGTCTTCATCTCCGCAGGAGTGATGGCAGTGATCCTCGGGCAGTCCCTGACCCATGAAGGCGAGTACCGCAACGAAGACAGCGAGCTGCTCGACCTCAACGTCTGATCGGCGCGGTCTGAATCGTCGCGGTCCGGGCCGTCGCTGTCTGAGTGAGTTCTGGCCGGCTGAGCACGGTCTGAATTGTCTCGGTCCGGACGGGTGCGACCTGAATGACGGCGGTTCGAGCGGGGTTCGCCTCCTTGGTTGAGCAGGCCTCAGGCTCCCCAGCGGGACTCGCCGAACTTGTAGCCCACCGAACGCACGGTCTGGATCAATCCGGCCTGTTCTTCGCCCAATTTCGCCCGTAGACGACGGATGTGAACGTCCACGGTGCGCGCTCCGCCGTAGTACTCGTAGCCCCAGACCCGGGACAGGAGGATTTCCCGGGTGAACACGCGGCCCGGATTCGAGGCCAGGAACTTCAGCAACTCGTACTCCATGTAGGTGAGGTCGAGCGGCTTGGCTTCGATGGAGGCCTGATAGGTCTCGAGGTTCAACTCGAGCGATTCGTACTGAACCACCTCGGGCGGCAGATCCAACCCGGATTCCGATGCCAGCAGGTGCTTGATGCGAGCTTCGAGTTCTGAAGGATGGGCGGGCACCACACAGAAGTCGTCGAACGCGTCGTGGCGACCTTCGAGTTCAGCCAACTGTGAACCGCGCACCAACAACAGAAGTGGGGCCACGTTCAGATCACCACGACGAAGCAGCCGCGCCATCGCGAATCCGGCTTCGGGGTCTTCATCAGCGGATACCACTGCACCCGAGAACAGCCCGCTGCGTGCTCCGGCTTCGTCGGAGATGGCTTGCCAGGCAATGCCGGCGACGTCGAGAACCCGCACCAGGTCATGTGGGGCCGGATCAGGCCAGATCAACATCGGCTGCATCGTCACCAACTGCTCAGGTAACGGCGGAGCTCGAAGCTCGATACGTGGGTGCGGTAGTCGCCCCACTCGGCTCGTTTGTTCCTCAGGAACCACTCGAAGATGTGCTCTCCCAAGGCCTCCCTGACGAGTTCCGAATCCTCCATGCGGTCGAGTGCCACGGAAAGGTTGGCGGGAAGGAGTTTGTCGTCGGTTGAGGTCCGCTCGGACTCGTCGCCCAGACGTCCAAGCGACTCCGGACCCAGTTCGTAACCGTCACGGATGCCCTTGAGACCGGCCGCAAGGATCACCGAGTAGGCGAGGTAGGGATTGCAGGCCGAGTCGAGCGCCCGGTATTCGATCCGGGTGCCCTGGGATTCCTTGTTTCGCTTCGGAACGGGGATTCGAACCAGAGCCGTGCGGTCATTGTGGGCCCAGGCGATGTTCACCGGTGCTTCGTATCCTGCCACCAGCCTCTTGTAGGAGTTCACAAGCTGGTTGGTCACGGCTGTGAACTCTCCAGCGTGGGTCAACACTCCGGCCACGAATGCACGGGCGGTGCCGGACAAACCATCTTCGGCATCCGGATCGTAGAACGCGTTCTGGTCCGCGGACCACAGCGAAAGATGTGTGTGCATTCCCGAGCCCTGCACTCCCTCCATGGGTTTTGGCATGAAGGTTGCGTGCACACCGGTCTCCATGGCCACCTCGCGAACGATCGTCCGCAGGGTCATGATGTTGTCGGACATCGCGAGGGCATCGGTGTATCGGAGGTCGATTTCGTGCTGCGATGGAGCGTCCTCGTGGAACGCGTATTCCACGGGGATCCCCGTGGCTTCCAGTCGCCGGATCGTGGATCGGCGCAGGTCGCTGTTCTCGTCAAGGGTGGTGTGATCGAAGTAACTCGCATCGTCCAGCGGCTGAGGTGTCACCGCGGGGTCGGCCGAAGCCAGATAGAAGAACTCAACTTCGGGAGCGCACATGAACTGGAAGCCGGCGTCGGACGCGGCGGCGAGGTTCCGGCGCAGAACTTGCCGAGGATCACCCTCGAAGGGTGATCCGTCGAGGTTGGCGATGTCACAGAAGACCCGGGCCGTGATCTCATCGTCGCGGCCTGGCATCAGCTGGAATGAGTTGGGATCGGGCAGAGCGAGGACATCACTCTCCTGAACCCGGCTGAAACCGTCGATGGCCGAGCCGTCGAATTGCACACCTTCTTCAAAGGCTGCGTCGAGTTCAACGGGCGAAATCGCCACCGACTTGAGCTTGCCGAGTACATCGGTGAACCAGAGCCGGATCAGCCGTACGCTTCGTTCCTCGACTGTGCGCAGCACATAGTCCTGCTGGTTGTCCATGTATTTCTCCTGAAGGCGGGATTTCTCCTGAAGGGGAGCCAGAGTCAAGTCTGGCACCGGGGACAGAGGTTCCGGTACTTCACGAATCGGTTGGAGATGAGTGATTTGCCTCGGAATCGGAGATCCTGCGCATTCGAATGGTTCGTTCACACGCAGTTCACAATTGGGCAATTGATGGGTAATCACCGAGATTCACACTGTTTGCACAGCGGATGAGATCATCCGAGGACCGTCTCGGGTGGAGGATTCCTCCCGTGGGGTGTAAGTCTGTACGGATTGCCAGCACGAAGCGTGGCGGCAACATCGAGAAAAGGGTGACATCAGTGGCATTCAGAGCCGAATACATCTGGACCGACGGCACCGAACCAGTCCCGTTGATACGTTCGAAGACCAGGATCATGGACGGCGGCGAACCTCCCATCTGGGGATTCGACGGTTCGTCGACCAATCAGGCCACCGGCGACAACTCGGACTGCGTTCTCAACCCGGTCTTCACTTGTCCCGATCCGCTGCGTGGTGGAGACGACATTCTCGTTCTGTGTGAGGTTCTCCTTCCGGGGACCATGGAGCCGCATCCCACCAACCATCGTGCAGCTTGTGCCGAGGTCGCGGCGAAGTTCGCTGATCACGAGCCGTGGTTCGGCATGGAGCAGGAGTACACGTTCTTCGAAGAAGGGCGCCCGCTGGGTTGGCCCGTCGAGGGTTACTACTTCCCGGCGCCCCAAGGTCCGTACTACTGCGGCGTGGGTGCCACGGAGATTTCCGGCCGCAACATCGTGGAAGCACACACAAGCGCCTGCATGGAGGCAGGCCTCTCGATCTCCGGGACCAATGCCGAAGTGATGCTCGGTCAGTGGGAATACCAGATCGGACCGTCCGGACCGCTCGAGGTTGGCGACGAGATGTGGATGGCTCGCTACCTGCTCTACCGCATCGCCGAGGATTTCGGCGTGAATGCCTCCATCTCGGCCAAGCCCATCAAGGGCGACTGGAACGGTGCCGGCTGTCACACCAACTTCTCCACGAACGCCATGCGCGAGAGCTATGAACCGATCATCGCTGCCTGTGAGGCCATGGGTGCCGAAGGCAAGGTCGAGGAACACCTCGACGGATACGGCCATGGATACGAAGACCGTCTGACCGGCATGCACGAGACCGCTCACTTCACGGAGTTCCGTTACGGCGTTTCCGACCGCGGAGCTTCGATCCGCATTCCATGGCAGGTTGCCCAGGACCAGAAGGGTTACATCGAGGATCGTCGGCCGAACGCCAACATCGATCCTTACATCGTTTCACGATTGATCACGAACACGATTTGCTCGGTAATCGACCCGGCCTGACCAATCCGGCGGAAATCTGGTTGACACGGGGGCCTTCGGGCCCTCGTGTCGCGTGCGGGGACTCCCCGGCCACCCGGTATTGTCAGTTCGGTGAGTGAGCTTCGGATCGCCCTCTGTCAGATCAACACCCGCGTGGGCGATCTCGCTGCGAACGTTGACCGAATTCGGGAGGCTTATGCCGAATCGGAGGCTGCCGGCGCCGATGTGGCGCTGTTTCCCGAGTTGGCCATCACCGGGTACCCACCAGAGGATCTGCTCCTCAAGCCCGGCTTTCTTCGCGCTGGTGCTGACGCTCTGACCGATCTGGCCGCCTCCCTGACGGGTCACTGCGCGGCCGTGATTGGCTGGGTTGAGGGCCAGAGGCCCCGAGGTACTGAAGCCCACGATGCAACTCACGGACCATGGAACTCTGCCGCTGTTCTCCAAGGCGGGGAAGTGGTGGGCAGTTACCGCAAGCAGTGTCTGCCGAACTACGCCGTCTTTGACGAGAAGCGATATTTCGAGGCCGGTTCGGACGCGCAACCACTTTTCCGTATTGCTGGAAC
>JAUXGW010000268.1 GCA_030621865.1 Actinomycetes bacterium | reverse complement strand
CGGATGCCCGATTGTCTGGGCGCGGATCTGGATGTAGGCACGTCCACCATCGGGATCCGCGAGTCGTTCCACCACGGGTACGACAAGTGCTTCGAGGAGACGCCTGGAGTTGGTGGTTTCCGCAGTGGGTTCGGCGGCGAGAATCGCACGCCGTCGTGCATCGATTCTCTCACCGTGTTTGGAAAAGATTGCCTGGAGCAGTCCGGGCTTGTCTCCGAAGTGATAGGTCGTGGCCGACCGGTTGGCCTGGCCCGAGGATTGATCTTGTCGGTCCGAGTCGTGATCCCTGAGTATTCTTCACGGGCACAGTCTCCACGACTCCAAGGAGTGACATGTCCGAGTTCCCCGAGGGAGAGCATCCCCTTTCGTCCGAAGAGGACGCATTGGCGATCATGACTGGCGGGGTCCCGATGGGCCGCTGGAAGGAAGGTCAGCTCTTCGACGGCATCTCCCCGACACCGGGTCTGATGAGTGCGGCCAATTGGTTCCCGAAAACCGAATCACTCGGCCCGGACGAAATGCGGATCATATTCATGGGCACCTCGCCGATGATCAGGCCCGGTCAGGCCAACACGTCTGTGTTCGTTCAACTCGGCAACGGGGAGAACTTCATCTTTGATCTCGGCGAAGGATCGATCGGCAACTACATCGCCGGCGGATTCGCCCTCAATGAGTTGGACAAGGTCTTCATCACTCACCTTCATGTGGATCACTTTGCTTCACTTCCGTATCTCTACATGTTCGGCGGTTGGTCTGGCCGCTGGCACAACCCGCTTCAGATCTACGGACCTTCCGGGCGCACTACCGAAGACGGCACCAACCACATGGTCGAAGGCATGAAGCAGATGTGTCACTGGCATCGCGACGCATTCAGCGTCTTCCCCGTGGGTCAGGCATGGGACCTCGATGTTCACGAATTCGACTTCCGTGACAACGGCGGGATCATCTACGACAAGGATGGCGTCACTGTTCGGCACTGGGAGCGCAGCCATGCCAAGGACGGTGCATCGGGCTATCGCCTGGACTGGAACGGACTCAGCGTGGTCTGGACCGGTGACGGCCGGCCCAACCGCAACGACGTTGAATGGGCCAAGGGTTGCGACGTCTACATCACAGAGACCCAGGCCTCGCTGATGGCGATCTCCTCAGGAGTTGCAGGAGTGCCGCCAGTGGTGGGTCGTTACACCGTCGACACGCATCACACACCGGGTTATGCCGCCGGATACATGGCGAGCCTGATCGAGCCGCGACTGCTCATGACCACCCACATGGCCTTCGACCCTTACCAGAACGACGAGACGGTGGTGGAGATCCGGGAGCACTGGAAAGGGCCGTTCCACCTCGGGGCGCCGGACGGGATCGTGGTGAACGTCACGAGAGATGACATCTGGGTGAGGGAAGGGATCCTGCCGGACTATCCGAACAATCGGTCGCCACAGCAGGACTTCTCGAGTGGGCAGTTCGTGATTCCGGCGCCGGGCACGAAGCGCGAAGACATCCAGAATCCGGGCATCCGCGAGACCGAGGTGGACCCTGCCGAGTACTACCCGCAGGGTTACCATCCCGATCTGCTCATGGAGTGGCCGGTCGATGGTGAATTCGTGATGTCGGTCGAGGACATGCCCCCGCAGCTTCGTCAGACGATGGGTGAGAACTGGCGATTCCGCGAGGCGTACAAGGAAGAGATGAAGCGTAGGTCAGTTGACGATTCTGACAAGTAGCCACCGCGTGCCACCTCCTGCTGATCGGCCCGCCCCGTGGGTGTTGTCGATGTCGCCGTCCACAGCTGCACATGAGTTCACAGCTACACCTGAGCTCGAGTGCGAGTGTGCTCGTGAGTGACGACGGACTCGACTGGCTGTTCGGCGCGGACGGCCCGGATCTCGAAACGGCACAAGCCACGCCGGTGACCGTTCTCACAGGATTCCTCGGTGCGGGCAAGACCACATTGGTGAATCGAATCCTCTCCGAGGACCACGGGCTTCGAGTGGCAGTTCTGGTCAATGACTTCGGCGAGATCAACATCGACTCCGACCTGATAGTCGGAGTCGAATCAGGCACCGTCAGCCTCGCCAACGGGTGTGTCTGCTGTGAGGTCCGCGACGACCTGATCGGAGCGATCGACACGGTGTTGAACGGCGACGACCAGATGGACGCCATCGTGTTGGAGGCCAGCGGCGTTGCGGAACCGATGGGAATCGCCCGCACGTTCACTTCTCCGAATTATCGCGGCCGCATCCGACTTGACGGCATCATTGCCGTGGTTGACGCCGAGCGACTACCTGCGCAGGCAGAGGATCCGGCAACCAGGGATCTGGTCTTCGGTCAGATCGGATTCTCCGACATGGTGATCCTCAACAAGATCGACCTCGCTGAACACGATCAGGTGGATGAGGTCAGGAGATTCGTATTGGACCGTCTGCCGGCGATCCGCATCATCTCCACGGTACGAGCCGATGTTCCGTATCGAGTGTTGATCGGATCGGGTCCAACGGATCCCGACGATCAACGCTGGCTGACCGACGATTCACACGATCATTCCAGCCACGGCGACTTCACCAGCTGGGTCTATCGCCGAGACGCAGCCTTTGATGTTCCGGCCCTCGAGTCCGCCATCAAACGCCTGCCCGGCTCCGTCTACAGGATCAAGGGATTCCTGAGCGACGTGGATGACCCGGAACACAGACAGTTGCTCCAGGCTGTCGGGATGCGCGGCGACGTGCAAGCGTTCGACGAGTGGGGTGAACGAACACCGTCCTGCGAGCTCGTCGTAATTGCTGACGGAGTCAAGGTGGACCGGGACGAGGTCGAAGCCCTCCTCGATTCCTGCCTGGCTGAGTGATTACCTGACCGTCTGGCCCTGCTTGTTCTGGCCCTGCCTGTTCTGACCCTGTTTGTTCTGGCCCTGTCCGTTTCCGTTACGGGAATTCCGGCTCGACTTGTTGCCGCCCGAGTTTCCGCCCGATCCGCTGCTGTTGCGCCCGCCGCCCGAGTTGTTGCCGTTTCGGCCACTGGATCGTGACTTGTTGCCACCTGGCTTGCCGCCGCTGTGTTTGTTGTCTTGGCGATTCTTGTGGCGATGATTCTTCGACTTGCTCCTCGACTTGCCGCCTCCACTGTTGCCACCGGAACGTGTGGGAGTGGTTGGGGCCGGTTGACCCGCTGCACCCTGCATTCCGAGAGCACGTTTCAGTTTCTTGACGTCGGAGTGGTCGTGCTCGGTAACGAAGGAATACACGGTGCCCTGGGCGCCCGCTCTGCCCGTTCGGCCGGAGCGGTGGATGTAATCCTTGTGGTCGCCTGCGAGGTCGAAGTGAATCACGCAGCTCACGTTGTCGACATGAATCCCGCGAGCGGCAACGTCGGTGGCCACCAGTGCTTGTGCAGTGCCATCGCTGAAGGATGCGAG
>JAUXGW010000168.1 GCA_030621865.1 Actinomycetes bacterium | reverse complement strand
CAATGACTGCACTCGCCCGGCAGATGATCGAAGGTGGCTCATGGGTGGTTGAAGCTTCGCTGTGTCAGACGAGCAACTGGCTGCAGTCCGGCGGAACTGGATGCGATCCGGAGGCGGCGACTGGTCTTGGAGACGTCGGAGCACGCCAGAGCACCGTTCAAAGTGCCTGGGGAACTGTTCGGTATCTGCGGCCACCGGAGCAGATGGAACAGACTCCGGCGCACTGGGAGCGACCACCGCCGGTGCTCGGTTCGGACGAACTCGCTTGGCAGTAGCCACCTATGATCCCGCGAGGACAAACCGCCCAATCTCTACGAAACGAGCAACTGAATCATGGAAGCACCCGAACTCGAGTTTCTCTTCTCCTACACAGCTGAGCTGGAAGATCCCCAGCAGATGGTCGGTGGAGGCCCGTTCGGCCAGCGCATGATTGCGCACGTCACGGGAGGAGAGGTAGATGGTCCGCGGCTCAAGGGTGAGGTTCTTGACGGCGGTGGCGACTGGGCGCTCATCGACGAGCATTCCACGCTCCGCCTCGACGCCCGCATCACGCTGCGGTCCCATGACGGTGCACACATCTTCGTCAGCTACCGGGGTGTGATTGCACCTCTCGACGCAGAGACCCTGACGAAGGTCTACACATCCACGCTCGAACCCGGTGACATCTACTACCGCACGGCACCCATTTTCGAAACAGGGGACGAGCGCTACGCCTGGTTGAACACGACCGTGGCCGTGGCGGTGGGCCACCTCGCTCCGGACCGCGTTTCCTACGATGTGTTCGGAGTGCTCTGACGTTCGGAGTGCTCTGACGTTCGGAGTGCTCTCACCTCACCGGTGCCTTTGATATCGGCTGGGGTTCACTCCGGTTGAGGTCTGCAGAGATCGTCTGCGTCGATCAGGGCATCGGTCAACTGCTCGATGATTGCCGAGCGGCGTTCGGGATCGCGGCCATCTTTGGTCAGATCGACAAGCTCGTCAGGATCTGCCGACAGATCGAAGAGTTGTTCCTGCCCATCGGTGTCGCGTGTGTATCGGCCGAGCTCCGAGATGATGGTCCGGGTCTTGAGAGGTGGACCCATACTCACTGCCCGAAATGGGAAGTCCTCTTCGATCAGGACATGGTCGCGAACTGAAGCGGTCGGATCTTCGAGCAAGGGGACAAGTGAGTGGCCCTGCATCCCCTGATACTCCTCGATTCCGCACAGGCCGAGAATGGTTTCGGGAAGATCGATGCTCGATGCCAGCGATTGTGTCCGGGCGGGAGCGAATCCGGGGGCATGGATCACAAGCGGGACTCGCAGGCAGCCCTGGAAGTGCATGGCGAGTTTCAGTATGAGTCCGTGATCGCCCATCATGTCACCGTGATCGCTGGTGAAGACAACGATCGTGTCCTCGGCGATTCCGAGACGGTCGAGCGTGGCGAGAACCGTTCCGATGCCCTCATCGACGAATTCAATCATTCCGTAGGTGGCCGCGATGGCTGCCCGGGCCTGCTCCGGTGTCGGGCCGAACGGCATCACCCAGTTCTCCTCGCTGGGTTCCAGTGCCCTGATGAGCTGCAGGTGGAGTGGCCAGTCGTCGCCGGGGTCATCGAAGGTGGCCGGGAGTTCGATGTCGGCAGGGTCATGCCGATCGAGCCACGGCTCCGGTGGTGATAGCGGATGGTGGGGATCGGGGAACGAGCACCAGGCCATCCATGGTTGGCCGGACTCATGGCTCGACTCGATGAAATCCACGGTTCGTTCGGTGACGAAGGTGGTTGAGTACGACTCCTCGGAATACGGCGCCTCATAGATCTGCGACCACAGGGGGGAGCGTTTGGGAACATCGCTGTCACCGTGGAATCCGGCATCGAGCTGTTCGTGAGGAACACCGTGCTCACGGGCCCAGCGATAGTGGTGCCCGGCGACCTGCGCTCCGTGGCCGAGGGTGAGTTCGATGTGTTCGAAACCGTAGAAGTCCTCGGGATCAACCAGTTCGTCGGCCTCATAACGTTCCGGGTGCTCTATCGTGTCCCAGCCTTCGTCCCAGGGTTCGGTCAGCCCGGGCGGACCGGGAAACTCGGTGACTGCTTCGCGACTCATCCCGTGTTGTAGATGTGATTTCCCTATCAGAGCGGTCGTATAGCCGTGTTTGCGGAGTTCACGGACGAACGTGTTGGCGTTGGGCTGCAGCGATCGATCGTTGAACACCACACCGTGCGCAGACGGCATCCGGCCGGTCATGATCGTGGAACGGTTCGGCATGCAGACCGGATTCGACACGAAGGCCCGTTCGAACACCGTGCTGCGTTCTGCCAACGCATCCAGGTTCGGAGTGCGCACGACAGTGTTTCCGTCAAAGCCGACATGGTCGGCGCGTTGCTGGTCCGTGATGATGAAGAGGACGTTTGGAGTTGTCATGTCGGTCAGAAGAAGGTGAATCCACTCTCCGCGTCCAACAGTATTCGACCGGCTGCCCCGTAGGTCTTGCGCTGGTGAGCAATGTGGGAGCTGGCCGCGATCATGTCCCGGCGCAGACGTTCGAGGGGATTCTTGCTGAACAAAGCGGTACTCCCAGCGATTTCACACGCCAGGTCGATCACCCGCTGGGCACTTTGCCCGGCGTGAACCATGGACAGGCCGATCCTGGCGCGTTGATCCATTGAGAGCAGATCGCCGGTTTGCAGGGTGTCCCACGCCGATCCCATCACATCGAAGACCAATGCCCGCGATGCGGCGAGGGTCGCCTCGGCCTCTCCGAACATGGTCTGAACAGTCGCGTCGTCCCGCAGTTTCGTGAGCGAGGGGAGAGTGACCTTTGTCCCTGCGATGTTCTGCGCTTCATCGAGCGCGGCTCGGGCCATTCCGAAGGGGATACCCGGGACATTGGCGAAGAAGAATCCGTGATACCGGTAGAGCGGTTCGCTCCGCTTCGGAGCATCGAGTGCGTTGAACGTGTGCTCGAAAGGCACGAACGCGTTCGTGACCTGGTAGTCATTGCTGCCGCTGCCGGCGAGCCCGGTTGTGTACCACGTATCGAGGATTTCGACGTCGTCCGGGTCGAAGATCATCACCCGCCACCGGGGGAGACCATCTTCCTCGATGATCATTTCCCCGTCGTCGAGGATCACGGCTCCGCCCGTCATGTGCGTGGCATGCAGCGATCCACTTCCAAATGACCACTTGCCGGTGACCCGGTATCCGCCGGGAACAACCTCTGCCCTGCCGACCGGGGCGAGCATCCCGGCGCATCGGGAGTCAAGGTCACTGTAAACCTCGCGGGCAACCTTGTCCTCGAGGAAACCGGCGTAGTAGCCGCTGTCGGAGAGAATGCTCACGCACCAGGCGGTGGATGCATCTGCGTGAGCGATGATTTCGATCAGCTCGATCTGTTCGAGGGGACTCATTTCGGGTCCACCCCACGCACGCGGCATTGCGATGCGAAAGACGCCTGCGTCGGAGAGGTCGTTCACCAAGGACTCAGGCAGGCGCCTGTTGGCCTCGATGGTGTCGCCCAGTTCGCGGATCCTGGGGGCGAGTGCCCGTGTGTTGTCGAGGATCGTGGCGCTGTCCAGCGTTGGATTCTGGATTTTGGTCATGGAAGCTCCAGTTGGGTTTGTCAGGGGCATGTTTGCTTCGGCATTGTCATTTCGGGATCGTCAGAAGCCGGCGGCCGCGAGCCTGCATTGCTCACAGGCTCGGGTGAGGAATTCCTCGCGCTGATCGTCGGGGAGGGTCGTGCCTTCGAAGACCAGGCTCTTCACGTCGTGAAGGCCGATGAATCCGAGGATGTGTGTCAGGTAACTCAGTTGGAAATCGTCGGGACTTTCGTCTGTGAACGCACTGGACCGGGTGAGGATCAGTTGCACAGGACGATCATCCAGCAGTCCGATGTGTTCGAATGCGTCGTCGAGGCCGAAGGTGACGCCTGGCTGCACGAGAAGGTCGATGTAGTGCTTCAACCTGTAGGGCAGGGCGAAGTTCCACATCGGTGTCGAGATGACGATTTTGGAATGGCTTGCGAAGGTTTCGACGATGGCGAGAACGCGGTCCCACGCAGCAATCTGCGTCGGGGTGAGCGGTTCGCCGATGAGCGGCGCGAGCTTGGCGGCTGCCAGTTCTCCGTCGTACTCGGGCAGGTCGGCCGACCAGACATCGAGGGTGGTCACGGAGTCGTGTGGATTCTCCAGGCAGTATTGATCGAGAAAGGCCTCTGCCATGCGCGTTGAGGCGGACGCCTCCCCCTTCGGGCTGCCGATGACGTGAAGTACCTGCATCAGGCGACTGCCGCCCGCCCCGTCCTGGGTCATTTCTGGTGCGCCCATGCTTCGGGCCCGATGGGCCTTTCGGGTGCGATGACCCCGACCTGGATGGGGCTTGAACGCAGGCACTCAAGCTCGGGTGGCTTCATGGTGGACGCTCCCTTGTCATCGTCGACAGACGTCATCAACAAATGAATGAGCGTTCACGTTAGCTTGAATGTGGATTCATGTCAGGCTAACTTCCAACGACGGACTTCCGACGTAGAAAGAGGAAACCAGTGACGGACAATCCCGGCTCGCCGCAGTCAAAAAGCCTTCACCATGTTGCGTACACCACTCGAGATGTGGAAGCGACGCATGACTTCTACTCCGAGAAGTTGGGCATGACTCTCCTGCGTACCGAAAACCATCGTCACGGCGACGGTTGGTTCCGGCACTTCTTCTACGGCATGGGTTCCGGCGAGGCAATTGCCTTCTTCGCACTCGAGGATGTGGATGAGGAATCCGATTACCAGACCGCAATATCGACAGGTCTGGGGCTGCCCATCTGGGCCAATCACATTGCCTTCCGCCTCGACACCCTCGACGAACTCGAGGCTATGACCCTGACCATGCACGACAACGGGATCCCTGACATCATGCGCATCGACCACGGCTGGTGCACCTCGATCTACACACTCGACCCCAACGGGATCATGGTCGAGTTCTGTGTCACCACCAATGCCGATGAGTTCGGCGAGCAGACTCCCGAAGAGGCTTTGCAGATGTTGCGGCAACCGGTTACCGAGTTTCCCGAGGAATCCCGCAAGGACGCCACCATCGGCGAACTCGTCTGAGCGTCGCTCCGACCTCGGGAGGTTCCATGAGCACCGATTCCGAGGATCTTCCCGAATACGGAACACTGTTGACCGCCCGCGGGGTTCGCTCGCGCGAAGCGTTGCTCTCCGCCGCTCGACGGCTCTTTGAAACCAAGGGTTACGCCAACACGAAGATCGCGGACATCACCCAGGAGGCTGGGCGGGCGCTGGGTTCGTTCTACACCTATTTCGAGAACAAGGAAGCTGTGCTCGAGCAGTTGGCGGAGGACTTCAAGTCCGACACCGAGGGCCGCTTGGCAGACCTCGACGCAGCCAGCACTGATCCCGCAGAAATGCTGCGGGAGGTGTGCACGGTGTACTGGACCAGCTGTCGCGATCACACCGCCGAACTCGCTGCGATCTTTCAGGCGTCGATGAACGACGAACATTTCGCACGTCGATGGCGGGAGATCCGCTCCGACGCGCGCCGCAGCATCGCAGGAGGCATACGAGCGGTCGACCAGGCCGGATTG
>JAUXGW010000380.1 GCA_030621865.1 Actinomycetes bacterium | reverse complement strand
GTCGGAGACGAGCGACCGTTCTCCTCGCTGCGGCGCACGGTGGAACACGAAGCCCTGGTTTCGCTGAGAGCGCGCGATGTGGGTGTGCTGACTCCCCGGCTCCGCACTGTGAATCCGGTTGGACTCGACTCCTACCTGCTGGCCTACGACATGATCGACGGATCATCGCTCGACAGCGTGGAAACCGACCGGATCACAGATGAAGTCCTGCGGTCGTTGTGGTCGCAAATAGCGATCCTCAGACACAACGGCATCGGACACCGGGATCTCCGCCTGGCCAACGTGTTCCTCGACGAATCCAGCCAACCCTGGATCATCGACTTCGGATTCTCCGAACTGGCTGCCCAGCAAGGAACACTCGATGCTGATGTTGCCCAACTGCTCACATCCCTGGCGTTGACGGTCGGATGCGAACGGGCGACGACCACTGCTGTCGAAGTTCTGGGCACCGAAGCTGTCGCGAGTTGCCTTCCAAGACTCCAGCCAAGCGCACTGAGTGGGGCCACCCAGAGCGCACTGAAGGAACAGAAGGGCCTCCTCGATCAACTCCGCGAGGAGGTGACCGCTGAGACCGGCACCGAGGAACCACCTCTCGAGCCGCTGACCCGCTTCACCGGCCGTCAGGTCTTTGCCCTGGTCATGGCCGTGGCGGTGATCTACTTCCTGGTTCCACAACTGGCGGACCTGCCGGGGATCGTTCAACAGGTTTCGGGAGCGAACTGGTGGTGGGTGATCCCCATTCTGGTGGCAAGCGTGGGCACGTATGCGTTCGCCGCTCTGTCACTGATGGGAAGCATTCCCGGGCGACTCTCATACGGACCCACGTTTGCGGCTCAAGTCGCCTCATCCTTCGCCAGCAAGGTGGCGCCCGCAGGCCTGGGCGGAATGGCATTGAACGTTCGTTATCTCCAGCGGACCGGCACCGACGGCGCAGTCGCCACCGCTGGGGTAGGCCTCAACGCGGTTGCCGGAATCATCGGCCACATCGCGCTGATCGTGGCGTTCATCGGCTGGGCCGGCCGGGATGCGTTCGGAGACATCAGCCTTCCTTCGCCGGAGGCCTTCCTGATCGGAATCGCCGTGGTTGCAGTGATCACCGCTCTGGCAATGCTTGTTCCGCGTACCCGCAGGCTGGTAACCGAGCAGTTGTTCCCGATCATCGCCAAATCCACCCGCGGGCTTGCAGCGGTTCTGCGTTCCCCGGCGAAACTGGTTCTGCTGCTCGGCGGATCCACACTGGTCACGCTGAGTTACGCAATCGGATTCTTCTTTGCCGGCAAGGCGTTCGGACTCGACGAGCGGTTCGCAGTTGTGGCCGCTGTCTACCTGGTAGGTGCGGCCGTCGCCACGGCGGCTCCGACACCCGGAGGATTGGGTGCCGTCGAGGCGGCCCTCATTGCCGGACTTGTGGCGGCGGGGATCGACAAGGAAATCGCGGTTCCCACCGTATTCCTCTATCGCCTGGCGACGTTCTGGTTCCCGATCCTTCCGGGCTGGGGAGCCTTCACCTGGCTCCGCCGGACCGATCGGCTCTAGCGAGAGTTCAACCGTCGACGCAGTGTGAGAACACGGACCGAATGACGACACGGACCGAATGCAAAAAACGGCCGCGAACCATTTACTGCTGGGCCCGGGCCGGCCGATAAACTTCGCATGCGGCGCAGGCCTCACGGTCGCCGGCCACGCGCCCTGCACACCAGAAAGATCCAGGAGGACGGGTGCGAAAGCTAGAGGCAGTCATCTTCGACACCGACGGTGTCCTGACCCAGACCGCTGCGGTCCACTTCACCGCCTGGAAG
>JAUXGW010000305.1 GCA_030621865.1 Actinomycetes bacterium | reverse complement strand
GCTTTCAGGTACTCAGCCATGGAATCGAGGTCGAAACCGCCCTCATCGGAAGCGAGATCGCCGTTGGCAGCGAATCCGTAGGTGTCATTGAACGGGGAAAGACCAGCCCACTGAATGCTGTTCTGATCGAGGTCGGCCTCGGCGGTGACATCGTAGAGTTCCTGCGGATCCGAGCTGGGATCCTGTTCACCGAGATGGACAGTCCAGCCGGTGCCGTTGTAGTCGGGATAAACGTCGATGCTGTCGGCAAGAAGAGCCTCGCGGTTCACCGAGGTGCCGCCGAGGTCGGTCTGATTGGTCACATCGGCGCCTTGGGCCTCGAGTGACTGAACGAGCATCTCCCCGAGGAGGATGTTCTCCGTGAAGTCCTTGGAACCCACCGTGACGGAGGCGCCGTCAAGATCTGATCCGGCAGCCTCACCACCCGAGTCGTCGCCGCTGCTCGAGTCGTCATCGTCGCCGCAAGCGGCGGCCAGGAGGCCGAATGCGAATACCACCGCAAATATGCGTAGCAGTCGGGATCGTGATCGTTGCATGGAGTTCTCCACCTTTGTGAGTTGTAGAAACGCAGGCGCGACAGTTCCGCCGAGCTCTGGTGTTCAACGATGAATCTATCACCGGCGGACCCCCCAATGGCTGATTTCTGGTGTGGATGCTTCTCCTTGGGCCGCCGTCCGCTGGGATCAGGTCCCGAATCTGACGCGGCGTCAGATTCGGACGTAGGATTCCGAACATGTCTGAAGCAGCAGGGGACCGTACGTTCAAGCTCACGATTGGCGGAGAGCGGGTGGCGGGCGATTCCACCTACGACATCGTGAATCCCGCTACCGAAGAGGTCGTCGGTCGGGCTCCGGAAGCCTCCGTGGAGCAGGCCGAGGCGGCGATCGAAGCAGCTGGTGACGCTTTCGAGACCTGGTCGCGCACCAAACCCGAAGAGCGGGCAGAACTCCTGAACAAGGCGGCTGACCTGCTCGACGCTGCCACCGACGAGTTGGTTCCCCTGGTGCAGGCCGAAACTGGAGCCACGCTGCGAGTCACGAAAACCATTCAGGTGCCTCAGGCTGCGGCCCGAATTCGCCGGTATGCCAAAGGTGCGATGGAGCCAACCATCGATCCGATCGAGCCAGTTGTGATGCCTGCCACGGCTCTGGCGCCGGGTGGACTCATCTCCGCAGTTGCCAATCGAGCGCCGGTGGGAGTGGTCACCTGCATTACCTCTTACAACTTCCCGATGGTGAACATGTCGGGCAAGATCGGCCCGGCGCTGGCCATGGGCAACCCGGTTGTGGTGAAACCGGCGCCGCAGGATCCGCTGGGCGTGATCCGGATGGTCGAGATCATGAACGAGGCCGGCTTCCCTCCGGGTGTGATCAACGTGGTCACCGGCTCAGAGGTGGCGCCATCGGAAGCTGTGGTGGCTCACCCTCGCACCGACATGGTGTCCTTCACCGGATCCACGGGTGTCGGCCAGCGAATCGGCGCGGTTGCCGGTGCCCAGAACAAACGATTGCTGCTCGAACTCGGTGGCAAGGGCGCCTGCATCGTGCGTGAAGACGCCGACCTCAAGGCCGCAATCGGTGGAATCAGCTCGGTCTGGGGTTTCCATTCCGGCCAGATCTGCACGGCCCCGACCCGCGTGATCGTGCACCGCTCGATCATGGATCATCTCATCGGCGGACTCACCAAGGCGGCCGGCCACATGGCTGTGGGTGATCCCAAAGAGAAGACCACGGTGGTCGGGCCACTCATCTCCGCCCTCCAGCGTGAACGTGTCGAGGGCCTCGTTGCCACCGGACTCACAGAGGGTGCGGAGGTAGTCGTCGGAGGCCAACGTGGCGACATGGAGCGCGGCTTCTTCTATGAGCCAACCCTGATCACAGGCACACCGGAAATGACTCCGGTTCGCGAGGAGTTCTTCGGTCCGGTTGTTGTGGTTGTCCCCTTCGAGGACGACGACGAAGCCGTGGCCATCGCCAACGACTCGGACTACGGGCTCTACTCCTACGTGTTCTCCGCCGACACAGCGAAAGCCTGGAGCATGGCCAAGCGCCTCCGTTCCGGGAACGTTGGCATCAATACTCTCCAGCGCAACCACGAAGCACCGTTCGGCGGTTTCAAGCAGTCCGGCGTGGGCCGTGACGGTGGAAGTTACGGACTCCACGCCTACAGCGAGCTGCAGTCAATCGTCTGGACCAGCTGATCCAGGGCAGGGGACACGTCCCCATTGTGGGGGAGCGTCGTACCAAACCATGAAATCTGAGACCGATCGCCATGTGTTCGAACATTCACTGTCCGCTTTGTTGCCTGGCGTCATAGTTCTAAGCGCGCTGAGGGGAAGACTCACGCCTGGATGGATTTCAGCAGCGATGGTTGTTGCGTGGGGCCAGACTCTATGTTTGGCCGATTCGACTTCGCGCGTCCGTGCCATCGGCACGACTTCGGGTACAGGAACTATGCTCGCTTGGATGGGTTCTATCCGCAGTACAACGTGTGGAACGACACAATGCGAGCGTGGGTTGACGGGATCTTCAAGGACGACATGTATCTCACGTGTGGTTGGTGGAACGTCGCATGCCACAGAGCCGCGGACGCGGGCTACGGACTTGTTCGACTTTTCGGGCACCTATGAATGTTCCCGAGGTGAGACCGTCGTTTAACGCGCCGTCCAAATGGTTTGGCCTCGGCTTAGCCCTGGCTGTGAGTTTCTGGCTATTGGCTGCGTTCCTGTTGTGGGGTGTGGCACTCGGACGTGCACACAGTTGC
>JAUXGW010000016.1 GCA_030621865.1 Actinomycetes bacterium | reverse complement strand
CACCGCTTCCGGTGCCACCTGCTGGGGCTGGAACAACTATGGCCAGCTCGGAAACGGCTCCCTCTCCGACTCCACCTTGCCGGTCGAAGTCGCGTCCTTCTGAGCGGAGGGATCCCACCAACGGGTTCCACCCGCATGCCCGAAGCGGCTCAGGGGTTCAGCGGGCCGAGGACTCTGTTGGCGTAGGCGTTCTGGAAGATCCCGATGGGATCCAGGCGCCGCCGCACGGCTTGGAACGCGTCCCACCCGGGATAGGCACTGGCCAGATCCTCATGGGTTCGGTAGTGGAGTTTGCCCCAATGGGGACGACCACCGTGGGCCTTCATGATGGCCTCCACCTCATGGAAGTAGCGCTCGTGTGGTGTTCCCCTGAAGACGTGTACGGCTATGTAACCGGTGCTTCGGCCATACGCGGTTGACAGGGGAATGTCATCGCCACTCACGGCCCGCACCTCGATTGGAAACATGGTGGGTGTACCCGTGCGGTCTATCCATCCCTTCACTTCCATCAGGGCCGGCATGGTTGATTCCAGCGGTATCGCATATTCCATCTCGAGAAAGCGGACACTTCGCGGGGTGGCGAAGACCCGATATGAACGGTCGTTGTACTCGACACGACCCGACGCCGGCACGAACCGTGCCAACTGGGGCACGAGTTTCGGCTGAGCCGCCGCCACCCGATTGACAACTCCGAACACGCGGTTGGCCATGAATGTCTCCTGGAACCATTCCTGGATTCCCGACCGTGGTTCGGGATCGTCGTGATTGCGTTGGTTGGATTTGGTCATCGTCCAATCCGTGTGGGGAACGTAGAAGAATTCGTAGTGGTCATTGGCTGCCACCAAGTCGTCGAAACCCTCCATCACCTCCTCGAGGCGCCGGGATTCCTCAACTGCCCGCAGGTTGAACGCCGGGACCACCCGCAAGGTGATGGTCGAGATCAGTCCCAGTGCACCAACACCAACTCGAGCGGCGCTCCAGACATCCGCGTTGTTCTCCGCGTCGCAATCCACGATTGAACCGTCACCGGTGATGACCCGCATGCCCAGGATCCCCGATGAGACATTGCGGAACCTGAGGCCCGTGCCGTGCGTGGCAGTGGAACTGGCCCCGGCCAGGCTCTGAACATCTATGTCGCCGAGATTCTCAAAGGCGAGTCCCCGGCTCCACAGGAACTCCGACATTGCATGAAGCTGCGCACCAGCCTCCACCGTGACCGTCTGGCGTTGCAGATCGACTGAGAGAATTCGGTCGTAGTTCTCGAGGGATAGCAGCACCGCATCACTCAGTGCCACGTCGGTGAAGGAATGGCCCGCGCCAACGGCGCTCACTGTTTGCCCACGCTCGGCTGCCCGCTTCACCAGCCCGACAAGCTCGGATTCGGTGGTGGGTTTTGCCAACTGCGCTCTCGCCCGTTGGTTACCTGCCCAGTTGGTCCAGATCTCTGTCACGGCACTCCCCGAATCGAGTCTCCATTGTGCCTCACGCTGCACGAACCCACAGACTTCTCAAGGCCGATGAGCGCTGTTCTCAGGGCCAATGAGCGGGAGGAAGCAGCGGAGGAAGGGGCCGGGGACAAGGGCAGTGCAGAAAAACAGAACGACTCCCCGTCCAAGCAGGGAGCCGTTCTGAAACGTCTGCGGCAGAAGCTGCCTTGGGAGTCAGCGGTTCTTGATCGCCTCGATCAGAGCCGGCATGACTTTGTGCACATCACCAATGATCCCGAGGTCAGCCACCGAGAAGATCGGAGCTTCGGGATCCTTGTTGATCGCCACGATGTTCTTGGAGCCCTTCATGCCCACGAGGTGCTGCGTGGCACCGGAGATGCCGGCAGCTATGTAGACGGTCGGCTTCACGACCTTGCCGGTCTGACCGACCTGGTAGGAGTAAGGCACCCAGCCGGCGTCAACGATCGCACGGGATGCACCTGGTGCGCCGCCCACGAGTCCGGCCAGTTCTTCGATCATCTCGAACTTGGCCTCTTCGCCAAGTCCACGACCGCCGGAGACAACCACGGCGGCGTCATCCAGGGATGGGCCGGTCTGCTCCTCAACGAAGCGGTTGGTCACCACGGCTGTGCCGGTATTGCCCAAGTCGCCCGCGGCGAGTTCTTCTGTGCCGGCTGCGGCACCCGAAGGATCCTCGGCTGCAGCAAAGGACTTCGGACGAACCAGGAAGATTTCGACCTTGTCGCTGGTGAACTTGGTGATCACGTCCTGGGTTCCCCCGAACACGGGTTCGACACCGGCAAGGGTGCCATCGCTCTCCACGATGTCCACCACGTTGGTGATCACAGGAGCGTCCAGCTTCACCGACAGTCGGCCGGCGACATCGCGGCCGGAGTAGCTCGTCGCGATCAGAATCGCGTCGGGTCCGTTGCCGGCCTCAACAGCGTTGGCAATGGCCGACGACACCGTTGGCCCCTGCAGTTTGCCGTCGGTCCCGGCCACGGTGAACACCTTGGAGGCGCCATGTGCTCCCAGTTCGGTTGCCAGATCGGCATCCGCTGCGGTTACACACTCGACCGTGTCGGCCAGTTCGCCGGCTTTCGCCAGCATCTCAAGTGTTGTGGTGGTTGCATTGCCGTCAGTGGCTTCAGCGAACACCCAGATCTTGGAAATAGTCATGAATTGATCCTTTCTCGGTGCTTGCTCAGATGACTTTCAAGTCGGCCAGGAAGTCGACGATCTGGGCATAACCTTCGCCCTCGTCTTCGATGATTGTTCCGGCCTCACGAGCTTCCGCCGTGGCGATCTCAGTGATCTCCTGACGGGCGCCCGCCCAGCCAACAGCGTCTGCGTCCAGCCCGAGGTCCGCGACCGTGACCTCGTCAACCGGCTTCGACTTGGCTGCCATGATGCCCTTGAAGGAAGGGTAACGAGGCTCTACCACGCCGGCGGTAACCGAGATCACCGCGGGGGTGGGAGCTTCGACGTCGTCGTATCCGGCCTCAGTCTGGCGCTGCACCTTGACAGTGGCACCGTCGACTTCGATCGACTTCGCGAAGGTGATCGAAGGCAGTCCGAGAAGCTCGGCCACCTGCTCCGGAACAGTCCCCGTGTATCCGTCGGAGGACTCGGTGGCAGTCACGACCAGATCTGCGTCGCCGGCACGTTCGATCGCCTTGGCGAGCACCTTTGCGGTGCCCAGGGCGTCGGTACCGACAAGAGCCTCATCACTCACCAGAACGGCTTTGGCAGCACCCATCGCGAGGGCGGTGCGTATGCCGCCGACCTCATTGTTGGGAGCCATCGATACGAGGGTCACCTCGCCGCCTCCGGCTGTGTCCACAAGCTGAAGTGCCATCTCGACGCCGTATGAGTCGGACTCATCCAGAATCAGTTTCACATCTCGCTTGAGGGTTTTTGTGTTGGGATCCAGCTCACCCGGGTCTGCCGGGTCAGGGATCTGTTTCACGCACACCACGATGTTCATGGCAATGATTCTGACAAAACTTACTGCCCGGTAACAAACTCAGATCCATTGACCCCGGAGGTGAGACTTCCCGGACCGGTCATCATCGCGAAGTTGTGGAGATCGCCTCACGAGCGACGGCCGGAACGTTGGTGACAATCCCGTCAACGCACATCTCGGCAAGTTCACGAAGTCGATCCGGATCATCCACGGTCCAGACATTCACTGACAACCCGACATCAGAGCAACGCTGCATGAAGGCCGGTGTGACAACTCGCTCAACCGGGTTGACCGCGGTATGACCCCGCTCGGCAACCTGGATCAACTCGGCATCGGAAAGGTCGTCCATCAACAACAGGGCAGTCGCTGGACCCTCCAACTCGCGCACTCGATCAACGATCTCGCGATCGAAACTGGAGATCAGAATTCTCACAACCTCAACCGAGGTCGAACCGATGCTCCGGGAGACTTCATCGATTGCCGCCAGACTTCGTTCCACGATTGTGTTCCGATAGTGATCGTGGTTGTCATCCAGGCCCGTGGTCGGCCCCTTGATCTCAACGTTGATGCCCATCGGGTACTCCGGATAGGTCGCGCAGATGTGGATCGCTTCGGGCAACAACAGCGATTCTGCGGGGCGTTCAGACGATGGAGTGTCCCAGACCATTCGCAAATCGTGATACCACGGATCGTGGTTTACGATAAGGGCACCGTCGGAAGCCAACCGGACATCCAGTTCGACCCAGTCGGAACGCTGTATTCCCGCCCCAATAAAGGCATCTCGGGTGTTTTCAGCGTAATCCGCTGAAGCTCCTCTGTGAGCGATGATGAGTGGATGTACACAATTTGACATGTTTTTGTAAACTATCCCTTTACACGGTGAGTGGTCACAGGTAGCTTTTGCTTGTTCACGAATTCACAAGTTCCCAGCAACCGCGGGAAACCTGGCGGATTCAGCACATCTCTAGCAGACACCGACACATTCTGCCCTCACGCAGAGCGCGTGTGTCGACAGCAACCACAAACCATCGGAGAAATCGTGGCCCTGACATCAAGCCGCAGCCTTGACATTGCAAGCGACGACTGGCGTGCCCAGTCCGCCTGTCGTGACACTGACCCTGCACTCTTCTTTCCCGTGGGCACCACGGGACCGGCTCTGGAGCAGATCGCTGCTGCCAAAGCCGTTTGCGAAACCTGCGAGGTCAAGGACCCCTGCCTGGAGTTCGCCGTGGGAACCAATCAGGACTCTGGTGTCTGGGGCGGAACTTCTGAGGAAGAGCGCCGCCAGATTCGCCGGGCACTCGCAGCCCGCGCCCGTCGCGCCGCCGCTGCTTCCTGATCTGCAGCGGTTCGGTCATCCGGGCCGCGCCCGGCTGATCCGCAGCTTATGAAATGGCTCCTTCGGGAGCCATTTCGCATTTTTGCGCGGCTCGCCAGCAGGAGGCGCGAGACGGAGTGTCAGCCCTCTCGAAGGACCGGGATCCGCAACACGATCTGGGTCCCGGGTCGCCCGGCCGGCCCGTTGGCAGGACCGAACTCGATGGTGCCCTGGAGATCGGACACAAGTCCGTGGACTATGGACAGTCCCAAACTCTGCGGACGGCCATCCTCCGGCGGAGTCTGTGGACCCACACCGTTGTCCCTCACCACCAACACGATGTTGTCGGGATCGTGGGTCAACTCGACACGAACCACTCCGGTCTCCCCCGCCTCCAGCGTCCCCGGGGGATACGCGTGGTCCATGACGTTCTGGAGCAGTTCGGTGAGTACCACGGCGAGCGACGTCGCCTCGGGTGACGCCAATTTGCCGGCTGCACCCACCACTTCGATCTTCAGGGGCCTCTCCGGAGACGTCAATCCTTCCTCGACCATCCGGATCAGCGGACGAACGATCGAATCCAGATCAACCTCGTCGCCGGTGGATCGGGACAGGGTTTCATGAACCAGGGCGATCGAACCGATACGACGCACCGATTCCTCGATCGCAGCCTTGGCCGACGGTTCATTCAATCGACGGCCCTGCAATCGCAGCAAGGACGAGATCGTCTGCAGATTGTTCTTCACCCGGTGATGTATCTCGCGGATGGTTGCATCCTTGGAGATGAGCAGTCGATCACGACTGCGAAGTTCGGTGACGTCCCTCATCAGCACGACCGCACCGTTGACCCGGCCATCCTTCAGAAGGGGAATACAACGCGAGATCACGGCTGTGTCGCCGTGTTCGATGTCTTCAATGGCCGGCTGGGCGGTGAAGAACGCCCGATAGATGGAGTTGCCGCCCGGACCGAGGTTGGAGGCCAACTCACCCTGGATCGGCCCGGTGGCACCTAGTCGGCGCAGCGAGGAGACGGCATTGGGCGATGCGAAGGTGACTCTGCCGGTGGCATCCACAACCGCCACACCGTCGCCGACGCGCGGTGCACCCGCTGAAAGAACTTCCTCGTCGTGAAAGGGAAACTCCCCATTGGCCACCATCAAGGCCAACCGGTCGAAAATCTCGAGGTACGTCCGGGCCAGGTCTCCAATCGGCCGACTCAGGGACAGCGCGGATTCCCGCGCCATCACGCCCACCACCGAACCGCGGAAGACGACTGGAACTGCCGTTACCCGAACCTTGGTTCCCAACCACTCCGAGGCAACTGTTCCGTCAGTGATCCGGTGTGTGGCCGCCGCCTCGGCAACCAGCGGACGCTGATTCTGATCCACGGTGCGCCCGACCATGTCGTCGATGAACAAGGTCTGACCCGTGTTGGGTCGCACCTGGTTGACCACAAGAAATCTGTTCCGGTCGGATCCGGTACCCGGGAGCGCTACATACAGGAGAAGGTCGGAGAACGACAGGTCGGCCAGCATCTCCCAGCCCACAACGAGCTGCTTGAGGTGGCGGGATGCCTCATGCTCCACCGGCGGAACCACGAGCGCAACGTGTTCGGCTGTGAAATCCTCTGCCTCCTCAACCTCAATCTCCTTCGCGGCCGCGAGGTCACCGCGCAGCGGTGGCAGGAACCGGGTTGGGTCAGCCGGTGATTCAGGATCACCCGGGATGTCGTTCATCGCCAGATTCTTTCACCAAGATCCAACAAACCACGGACAGAATGAATGTCCTCATCGAAGTAGGGAACTCTGAGAACGAGGTCGGGAGCCAATGAGATTTCCGACTGCTGCTCCGCCTCGCGACGTGCGACCGTCTGGTAGTTGAGGAAGTTCCGCCCCATCTCCTCGAGAACCACGGCGAGACGGCCGGCATCGTTGCCGGGCGGATCCAGCTGTTCTGCGAGCCCGGAGGCAATATCGGAGGACTGATGGGTCAGCTTCCTGGCCGACTTGGTTCCGTCAACATCCAGCAACACCCGGGGCAGCACCTTGTTGAGCACCAGGGCACCGACATGGTAATTCCGTTCGGCAAGGACCCTCAGGAAGAACTCGGTCTCCCTGGAAGGCGCGGTTTCCAGGGTCGACACAACCACGAAGGTGGTCTGCGGGCCACCCAGCAGTGCGGTGACAGCCTCGGCGCGTTCCACGAATCCGTCATACATCGTCTGGAACAGCATGAAGAACTCGGCGATGTCCTTCAGGAACTGTGATCCCAGGATTCGATCAGCGACCGAATAGAACGGCTTTGCAGCGAGACTGAAGACCCTCGACCGGTACGGCGTGATCAGCCAACGCAGTAGTGGAGACGAGAAGAATTCAGCCATCCGTTCCGGGGCATCGAGGAAATCGATTGCATTTCTGGTGGGCGGGGTGTCAACCACAATCAGGTCGTATTCGCCTGAGTTGTGGATCTCAAAGAGCCGTTCCATCGCCACATAGTCATGGCTCCCGATGAAGCGACCAGTGATGTTCTGGTAGAGCGGGTTCTCCAGAATTGCCTCACGGGTTTCGACATCCGGGGCGTGAAGCCGGATCAGGTCGTCCCAGGACTGCTTGGTGTCGAGCATCGCCACCCACATCTCGCCTTCGGGCTCGACGCCGAGTTCGGCAAAGGCGGCGTCGGGAACCCGGGTCTCCACATTGCCGAAGCGCTCGAGCCCTAGAGCCGACGCAAGGCGTCGGGCAGGGTCCACGGTCAGTACCAGAACCTTCACTCCGAGATTGATGGCAGCGGCGGCTCCAATGGCAGCAGCCGTTGTGGTCTTGCCCACTCCCCCGGATCCCGTGGACACCACAATCTCCTTGGCGGTGCAGAGCTGTTCAAGTGTTGTGGTTGCAGGATCGATGGTCGGCATCAGAATCCCAACTCCTCACCCAGGGCGTCGGCAACCCGGTGCGTCACTCGTACGCCGTGAGAACGATGAAACAGCAGCGGAAGGTACAGCAGCGGCATGCCGCTGGGCAGTTCCTCGCGCAGTCGGGTCAAGTGAGGCAGGCGACCCCTGCGCAGGCTGGTGGCAAGTTCAGCGGCCTGGAGCACGGCTTGGGATCCGTCTCCGATCGCCTCGTTCAGAGCTGAGGACCCAGGTTCGGCACGCAGCTGCTCGAACACCTCGTACTCAGTGTGTGAGAAGAGTTCGGGCAGCACACGATTGACGATCACAGCCGCCACGTCGATCTCGGTCTCGAAGTCCAGACGATCCAGCAGCTCCAGGGTTTCCGACACCGGCATTTCCTCCGGTGCGGTGACCACAACCACACCGGTGATGGCGGGATCTGTCAGCATGTCGATCATCCACTCGGTCTGGCTTCGTATGACCCCAACCGACACCAGATCGTTGATCGCAACTGGTGATCCCAACTGACCGACCACATGGCCGGATGCCGAGGCGTCCACGACGACCAGATCGTAGTTGTCCTCGCGCACCTCCCAGGTGAGCTTGCCGACAGTGAGGATCTCCTTCACCCCGGGTGCTGCATTGGCCAGAAAGTCAAACGTTCGCGCCAAAGGCCCGATTCTGGCGAGCAGCGGGACCTTGAGTTGGAGGCTCAGGTACTCCTTCAGCGATTCCTCTGTGTTCATCGTCATCGCAGTGAGGCCGCGCCGTACCTGATGGCCTTCGAAACCCAGAGGTCCGACACCGTAGAAATCTGCCAGGTTGCCCTTGGCATCGGCCTCGCAGACCAGAGTCCGCTTGCCACGTTTGCTGGCGAGCACACCCAGAGCGGAAGCCACGGAGGTCTTGCCGACTCCACCCTTGCCAGTGACAAACAACAGACGGCGATCAAGAAGGTCCGCCGAATGGGGATGGCTCACAGGATCGACAGTCCTGCCCGCACTGTCGTCGGCAGAACCATGCGGTTCGGAGTTGGCGGCGCCTCCGGATTCAACGCCGGATGCGTTCAGGAGCCGAACCCAATCGAGGGCGAATCGGAGTCTGCTCCGATCTCGACGTATGCCAACTTCGCGCTGGGAACGCCGACAACTTTGCCGCGCCTGTCGGTGAGCCACAGGATCAAATCGTCACCTGCAACCGCGGCTTCAATCTGTTTGCGAATGTCATCCTGATCGGCGTCCTCGGGAAGCTGAAGATCGATCTCTCGGGGGGAGTACGTGACTCCAATGCGTATGTCCACGCCCGCCATGTTATTGACCGGGCGCCACTTCCTCCACGCCAGCGGGTACGAACCCCGAAAGATCGCTGGGAAACGCCACCGATCCGGCGGCCAAGACGGGTATTCGAGTGGCCATCGTCGCACACGCGTGCTGCCGCACAACCACGCATACCGAGCCTGCATGGCTGCCCCGGGAGGCATTTCCGAACGCCGGCAAATGCCCGATCACAACCGGGAATTGGCACTTTCTCGCTCCGATCGTTCGGTGTTCAGTTCCACGGTGGCAGGCTTGTACAACAAAGTCGGCAAACCAGCGCGGAAACGCTGAGGTATTCACATTCTTCGTGGCGTCCGCGCTTCGGCGGCATCAGCGCCATTGCCGACCCAACCCATCTTTGGCCGTGTCAGTCTTCGGCCATGTCAGGGAGACAGAACATGAACGACACAAATCCACTCACAGGCATCCCGCGGGTTGACTTGGCAACCCTGCCAACGCCCCTGATGCCCGCTGAGAGGCTGTCGGAGAGACTGGGCGCCGAGATCTGGATCAAGAGAGATGATCTCACCGGCCTGGCCATGGGTGGCAACAAGGTCCGCAAGCTGGAATTCCTGCTCGGGGACGCCAAGGAACAAGGCTGCGACGTCGTGGCCACATTTGGTGCCCTTCAGTCGAACCACGCCAGACAAACTGCTGCCGCCTGCGCCGCCCTCGGCCTTGAATGTCATCTCATCCTCACCCGAAGCGTTCCGCGCCGCGACTCCCTGTACACGTCCAACGGGAATCTTCTGCTCGATGAACTCTTCGGGGCCGAAATCCATGTTTGCGAAAATGACGACGCTGCCATCTCTGATGCGGTCAGCACGGTGGAGAGGATGGTCGCGGGCAACGGTCAGACCGCACGCTGGATCGCGCCAGGCGGATCAGAGCCCATCGGAGCGTTTGGTTACGTGGCAGCTGGACTGGAACTGGCTGACCAGATGGGACAGCTCGGAATCAACGTTTCGGAAGTTTTCCATGCTTCGGCCACCGGTGGAACCCAGTCGGGGCTGGTCCTTGGATTGCACCTTGCAGGGAATTCTGCCGCCGTTCGCGGAGTCGCGGTGTACCAATCAGCACCCGATACCCGTTCGGCAGTGAGTCTGCTGATGTCCGAGTCCGCTGGCCTTCTCGGTGTGGAATCACCACCGGAGTCGAAGATTGACGTGATCGACGGGCACATGGGCGATGGCTACGGCATCCCCACTGACGCCATGCGCAACGCGCTGTCCCTCTTCGCCACCACGGAAGGTATTGCGCTCGACCCCGTCTACTCGGGAAAGGCCGCCGGCGCGTTGTTGGCAGCAGCCGAAGCCGGCGAACTCCACCAGGCGACTCCGACCGTGTTCCTGCACACCGGCGGCAACCCGGGCCTGTTCGCCTATGGGCGGGACATCCTCATCTGAGCAACCAGCCGGATCCAGACCATCCGCCCACTGGCCACGGTCACTCCAGAGATCCTGCCGGCCACAGCCACACCAGAGATCCTGCCTGCCACAGCCACACGAGAGAATCCATCACGTCGGGTGTTCCCCTGGCAGGCCGGACAACTCCCTGTCTCGTCAGATGATCTTCAGTTCCGGATGACTCCTGCGTGTGGGTGCCAACTTGGTGTCGACCTGCTCTGCCAGTGACCTGAAGGCAGAAGCGGCCTCGCCGTCGGGATCGGAAACCATGATCGGAATTCCGGAGTCGCCTCCGGAACGAACTTCTTCCACGAGTGGCACCTCGGCCAGAAGCGGAACCCCAAGACGTTCGGCAAGGTCCGCTCCGCCACCCGAACCGAAGATTTCATAACGCTTGCCGTCATCTCCGGTGAAGAAGCTCATGTTCTCCACAACGCCCTTGACGTCGAGATTCACCTTTTCGGCCATGAATGCGGCCCGCTGGGCGACGCGCTGGGCAGCGGGCTGCGGGGTAGTCACCACGTAGAGCTCGGAGCGGGGCAGGAACTGTGCCAACGACAGCGAGATGTCGCCGGTACCGGGCGGAAGGTCGATCACCAGATAGTCGGGCTCATCCCAGAAGACGTCAGTGAGGAACTGCTCCAGTGCCTTGTGCAGCATCGGACCGCGCCAGATCACCGGCTGGTCCTCCTCCACGAAGAAGCCCATGGAGATGCACCGGACACCGTGAGCCTCGGGGGGAACGATCATCTGGTCGATCAGGGTCGGCGGTTGTTCCACGCCCAGCATCCTCGGAATCGAGAATCCCCAGACATCGGCGTCCACAACTGCGACCGACTTGCCCCGCTGTCCGAGGGCAACGGCCAGATTCGTCGTGACCGAAGACTTGCCAACCCCACCCTTGCCCGACGCAATCAGCAACACGCGGGTCTTCGATGAGGGGTCAGCGAACGGAATCTCTCTCCCTTCGGCGTGACCGTGTGAGTCCTGGGAGCCCGCAGTGGCTGCGGGATCACCATGCAGTTTCTTCCGAATCTCTTCCCGTTCCTGATCGGTCATGGAGCCCCAGGAGATGTCGACTCGCTCGATTCCGGGAAGGGCCGTTGTGGCTTCTTCCACTCGGCGCTGGATCTCATTGCGCAATGGGCACCCGGGAATTGTGAGCACCACCTGCAATGACACTGAGGGCGCATCCACAACAACGTCGCGGACCATGTTCAGTTCAACGATTGAGCGGTGGAGTTCGGGATCTTCGACGGGCCGGAGCGCCTCGATGACGTCGTCGGGGGAGACAGGCATCTGTCAATTCTCCCCGTCAGGACCGTGAAAACCCAATCGGGGTAGCATGTAGCCGTGACGGCTCCGATGTCCCCCACCGAGTTTGCATCCGTGGTCACCGCAATCACCACGGCGTTCGGGGATCCGACCCGGCGCGAAATCTACCTTCACCTGCACGAGAATCCTGGCGGAGTCACCGCATCGAGTGTCGCGCAAGAGTTCGATCTGCACCCCAACGTGGCCCGGCATCACCTGGACAAGCTCGCATCGGGCGGGTACGTGGAGATCAGCACCGAACGGGCTCCGGGCAGCGCCGGCCGCCCGTCCAAGTGGTACCGGGCGGCCGAACCGGAGATGGCGCTTGACGTTCCGGTTCGCCATGACGAAGTCCTGGTGGAGCTTCTGGGCCGGACCCTGGCAGAGATCGGGCCGGAGCGATCCGCTGAGATCGCCGAGGAAGTAGGCGTGGAATACGGACGGTCAATGGCGGAGTCGATGGGTGACCACTCAACGAACAGCTTCCGCGCTGCGCTGCACACCGTGGCCGACGCTCTCTCAGCGCACGGATTCGCCGCCCAGACCCGCGATGACGGCAGCCGCCTGCGGATTGTCACCGACCATTGCCCCTTTGGAGACACAGCCGCTGAACACCCCGTCATCTGCGCGGTGGACCGCGGGATGGTCAAGGGAATGTTGGCGCAGCTCTATCACGAGACCTCTGTGGACCTGACCTCTTCGTTCACCAGTGGCGACGACCACTGCGTGACGGCGGTCGAAGATCCCCGAACCGCGTGACTCGCACCTACCTCGACTACGCATCCACCGCGCCGCTGCGGCCCGAGTCCCGCGCCGCCATGGTGGAATGGCTCCGCAAGGAGGAACCGCTGCGGGGAGATCCGAGTCGCTCACATTTCGAGGGACTTGCTGCCCGAACAGCTCTCGAGGATTCGCGAGAGCGAATTGCCGCGGCCTTGTCTGTCCGGCCGCGCCAGGTCCTGATCTGCTCGGGTGCAACGGAGGCCATAGCCACGGCAAGTTTTGGCGCCACCAATCGGCGAGCCGGTCGGGAACAGGACACAAGCCGCGAACAGGGCACGAGCGGGAAACACAGCGTGGTCAGCGCTGTGGAACACTCAGCCGTGACGAAATGGGCCGATCGCGGTGAATCGACCACCGTTCCAGTGGACGAAACCGGCCGCGTCAATGTGGGAGACGTGGCTGAGGCGATCCGTGCCGACACCGCTGTGGTGCACCTTCAGTGGGCCAACCACGAAGTCGGAACAACCCACCCAGTTCCCGAGTTGGCCGAGCTGTGCACCGAAAGCGAGATCCTGCTGCACGTCGATGCTGCACAGGCCGGAACACAGATCGCCGAGGCCGTTGCATCCGGAGCCGACCTCACATCCATCTCGGGACACAAGCTCGGCGGACCAACGTCGGGACTGCTCATTCTTCGCAAGGGGCTGCGGCTTCCACCGCTCCTGGTGGGAGGTGATCAGGAACGTGCCCGCCGCGGCGGCATGGAAGATGTTCTGGCAGCAGTCGGACTGGCCGCAGCAGTGGAGGCGACTTGCAGTTCGGCGGTCGAGGAGGCTGAGCGGTCCCGGCACCTTTGCGAACGGTTGATTTCATGGGCTGACCAGCGAGACGGAGTAACGATGGTGGGCAACCGTGAACACCGGGCTCCGAACATCGTGTGCCTCACGCTGGATGGCATCGAACCGCAACCCGTGCTGATGGGACTGGATTCCGCAGGAATTGCCGCCCACTCGGGATCCGCATGCAGCAGTGAAATCGGCGAACCGTCGCCAGTCCTGCAAGCGATGGGGGTGGACGCGCACCACAGTCTCCGATTGTCAGTTGGATGGGATTCAACCGAAGAAGACGTGAGTCGTGCCCTTGATGTGCTGGATCGTTTGCTCGACGAACTCGGCTCCCTGCGAAAGAAGCCATGACTGCCGATCTCCACTGGATTGTCTTTGACCTCGATGGGGTCTTCCGCCAATGGAACGATCCCGACCTGGATGAGGTCGAGACGAGTTTCGGCCTGGAACCACGAACGATCCTTTCGATCGCGTTCTCCGACGATCTGGGCCGCGCCGCGATCACCGGTCAACTCACATACCGAGCCTGGATGGACCGGATTCGTGCGGAGGTCATCAGGACCCATGGCGAAGCAGCCTCGCCTGCACTGGATGTGTGGGAATACAACGTGGGTGTTGTGGATTGGGAGATGATCGAAATGCTGCGGCAGGTTCGCGAACAGATTCCAGTGGCGCTGCTTTCCAACGGCACCACGCGACTTCGTCGGGATCTCCACGTATTGGGCATCAGTGAAGAGTTCGACACAATCTTCAACACTGCCGAGCTGGGAGTCGCAAAACCGGATCCAGCCGTGTTCCGCCTTGTTTGTTCCTCTCTGGGAACCGAGGCTCACCTTTGCGCATTCGTGGATGACCTCGAACAGAACGTTGTCGGAGCAGATTCAGTTGGACTGACAGCCCATCAGCATGTTGACCAACAGTCCACCGAATCGTTCCTGCGGGACATGGGATTGGCGATAACCTGACCCGCCGATGACCATCTACCTGATACGCCACGGCTCGGCTGGCAAGAGGAATTCAGCCGATTCAAGAGATGGCGAGCGCAATCTCGATGAATTGGGTCGTCGCCAGGCAGCCGCCATTGCCGATCTGCTCGGAAGCAAGAAGATCACTGGGGTTCTCAGCAGTCCTTATCCCCGATGTGTTCAAACCGTGAAGCCACTGGCCAAGTCACTCGGACTCAAGGTTGATCGTCGACCCGGATTGTCAGAAGGATCCATGGTGGACGAGGCATGGGATCTGGTGACAGCGGATCCGGCTGTCAACGTGGTTCTCTGCAGCCACGGAGACGTGATTCCGGAGATCATCATGCGCGCCGAGGCACGCGGGACCGATCTCGGCAAGAAGGTCGGCTTTGCCAAAGCCTCCGTGTGGACTCTTCGCGGCTGGAACGGGATCACCTTTCGCAAGGCGACCTACCGCAAGACCCGGACTGAATGACCACGCCGGACAAATCAGGACGAACAGTCCACACCAGCCTCGGTACCTGAGAGCTTGGCAGCAGTGTCGTCGTGGGGAGACTTTGAGAATCACGAATAGGTGACCATTGGCACACTCAGAAACCAGTAGGGCTATGCTGACGGCGTTCGGTGAGGGCCGAGCACAAGCGAGGGGGAATATCCGTATGAACAACAACAAGAAGAGGGTTCTGGTGATTGGTGTGTTCGTGTCAGCCTGTGCGCTGATCGCGGCCGCATGTACACCGCCCACCGGACCCGCACCACGCACATGGAGCGTCAAAGCCGTCAGCGCTGAGGTCCTGGAGCAGGAGGACTGGGATCCGGGCGACGAGCCCTACGCGATTCAGTTGGGTTTCCGATCCAAGGTCGGGGTTGCCAACTCCTCGTGGGCCGGCGTTTTCACCGACTGCCCGTGGTTTCTGGCCGCTGAGGATGCAGCACCCACCGGAACCACCCACAACTTCGACAACGGTGCCTCCGACGTCGTGTTCCCCGAGGTCCAGAACCTGGACATCGGTGACGTCTTGTTCGAACTCGCACCGCTCGAAATCTTCGGCACGATGACGTTCCTCGTGGAGCGTGACGTACTGCCCGGATTCAGTTCATGTGAAGTCGGTGCTTTCATCAACTCAGCACTGACAGGCATCCTGACGGATTCACTGAACCTCCTGATTGCCGCCTCGCCGATTCCTCCCACGGAACAGGAACTGGTGGACATGATCGTGGCGAATCTCGGCAACTTCCTCGAGGCAGCTGCCCACGCCATCGGAATCCAGCTCGAAGGTCTCGGCAATCCCGATGACATCCTCGGTCTCGCTGTGCAGATTCACCTTCCGACGCAAGGCGCATTCACCGACCTGCTCGACCTTGGCTTCCAATTGGCAGGTCTGGACAACGGTGAACTGCCGATCGCGGAACTGCCCGACACGATGAAGATCCGCATCGGGCACCTGCTTCCATCCTCGGCCAGCTTCGACTTCGAGGCTCCGAACTACCACTACAAGCTGAACACGGCAGTGGCTGCCGGGTAGGACACAGCTCCAACGGCAACCGCAACTGCAACAGCTTGGAAAGGGTCGCTCTTCGGAGCGGCCCTTTTCGCGTCCCCCTTCTTGCTTCCCTTTCCGCACTGCTTCTGCACTGCGACGCAATCCCCGACTTACCGGTGCATCCGTTGCGGGTTGCCGGGACGGATTCACCGCAGAACAGTGTCAATTCGTCGTCCGGAGTTCAGCCGCCGTCCGGGTTGGGAACCGGGGTTCGCAGGGCCGATTTCACCAGCTCGCTGAGTTGGTCGGCGTCGCCGAGAACCACAGCCAGAGCCGACCGAGGGCCGGAAACAACTTGAGCCAGACGGACTTCCGCCTCATCAGGTTCGCCGGAGGCCACCAGGGCAACCGTGGAAACCGACAGTGCATCCACATCCTCGGGATCCTCAGCGAGCAGGGTGTCGGCAAGAGCGACTGCCTCGGCGGGGTGACCGTCTTCGGAGCCGAGAAGGGATATGGCCTTGGCCAGCCTGAGGTCCCGACTCGTCGGAGTGGCCTGAAGCTGTTCATCGGCGCAGCGCCCCAACTGGTCCAGGAATTCCTGATCCAGGGACTCCACACCACCGTCTTGGGCCGCTTCCTGCCAACAAGCCCGCGCCGACTCCTCCATCGTTCCGAAGAGGATCTTTTCCTGTAATTGTTCCGAGGCGACGATCGACGTCATCTCCTGGGGTGGATCGGCCGCGTAGAAGTCGGACAGGTGAGTACCGGCTGCTTCGAAGTCACCACTGTTGGCTGCCACCACTGCGGAGAACACGAGGGCGTCGACGTACTCAGGATCGAGCGAGACTGCTCGCGCGAGATCCGCCGCGGCCGATTCCGGATCGCCCAGACGACTGCTCATCCAGCCCCTGTAGGCAAGCGCTTCAACGTTGTCCGGGTCATCCACGAGTACGCTCGAGTAGCACTCCCGGGCACTCTCCAAGTCGGACATCGCCGCCCGGCATTCCCTCAGGTCACCGGAGACGAACGCGTCACCCGTGATGTTTCCGCCGCCCCGATCATTGCTGGCGCGCCAGAGAAGTCCGCCAAGGATGAGTACGAATACGATTGCCGATCCGATCACGACCGGCCTCGTCCACGCTGGGGGTTTGCGGCCCGGAGGTACTGCCGCGTCCGAGGGGGATTCACCACCGTCCGTTTCGACGACAGGAGCCTGACCTTGTCCTGATCCCTCTTCATCCGAGGTCGAGGACTCCTGTCCAACATCTTCTCCGGCCGGAACCACTCGACTCCAGCGACGGAAAGCGAACAACAGGACAACGGCGCCGCCGGCGACCAGCAGCAACGGGATTATCCAGATGAGAGCGCTCGCACCAGTGGCGCTGGGAGTGAGCAGCACCTCATCGCCATAGCGGGCTGAGAAGAAGTCGAGGATCTCCGAATCAGAGGAACCCTCTGCCATCTGAACCCGAATCTCGTCCCGGAACTTCTGTGCGAGCGGAGATTGCGATGCAGCTGTCGACTCCCCCACACACTGAAGACACTTGAGCTGTTCGGCGATTCCGTAGAGGCGGTCGTCACTGGTGCCTCCCGGCTCGGGACCGCGCCCGAACACGATCAGCAGGACCACCGCGATGGCGGCCATGACCAGCCAGATCGCCGGACGGCGACGGATCTCCTTCGATGGATTCACTGGGACTCGAGTTGCCCGGAGTTCTCGTACTCGGCGATGAGCGACTCGAGTCCATCGGCAGTGACTCCGCCGGCCAACTTCTTGACAACCACACCATCAGGACTGACCAGGAAGGACTCAGGCAGTTTGATCACGCCATAATCCAGCACGATCCCGCCGGTGTCCTCGGCCAGCACAGGCCAATCTCCCCCATGTTCGGCGAAGAACGCCTCGATCACCTCCGGTGGCTCGTCGAATGCCACGCTGATCACCTCGACCGAATCGGCGTTGCGTTCGGAACACACCACCAACTCGGGATGCTCGGCCACACCCGGCGGGCACCAAGTAGCGAAGAAGTTTACGAGGGTCCAACTACCACGGGTATCTGCAAGGTCGAACGCCTCACCTGTCGTGGTGACCGACTGAATGCCGGGGACCTCCGAACCGATCAGTTCTCCGGAGACCTCGTCCTCGCCATCGGGGGCCGACGCGAACAGGATCACCAGCGCGCCCACAACCACGGCCACCACTGCGAGCACGGCCAGAACCTTCGCGTTGGACCGCTTGGCCGGCCCATCCGTTGTCGGCGAGGCACCGGAGGCATCCCGACCATGGTTTTCCCTGTCGCCCTCTGATGACGAGGAGTCACTCACTGCAGAACCTTTTCCTTTGACATCTTGGATGCCCGGGCGGGAATCAAGGCCAGAGCGGTCCCCAGACCCATGATCAATCCGCCTGCCCAGATCCAACTGACAAGAGGCTGAACGATAATGCGCAAACTGACTTCTGCGGCGTCGCCTTCCCCTTCTGGAGAGGACGTGAGAGCCAGATAGACATCCTCGAACGGGCCAACCCGTACCGATGGCGTACCGATCACCTGGCCACTGGAGCGATACCGATTCAGCCGAGGTTCATAGATCCTTGCATCGTCCACCCGAACCTGGGCGCCGATACTCACCAACCGGTCCGACTGCGTCGTTTCCGATCCGACGTACTCAAAGGTGTGGCCACCCACGTCGGCCGTCTCTCCGACGCCCAGAGTCACCTCGGACTGGGTGAGGTAGGTGCCGGAGGCAGCAAACGCGACCGCTATCAGAATCGTTCCCAGGTGGACCACCATGCCGCCGTTCGTCCGGCCGGCCAACCCTCGAAGCTTGTTTCGGCGAACCGACATTGCGAGTTGGCGAATGGCCGATCCGGCCGCGAATCCTGCCAAACCGAACGCCAGGAGGGCCGCCCAGCCAGTTGCACCCAGGAGTGCGGCGATCCCCAGGCAGAGGATTCCCGTCCATGCAGGCCAGAACAGCCTCACCCTCATGACGTCCCCGGGTGCCCGGCGCCACGGCATTGCAGGCGCAATTGCCATCAAGGTGAGCAAGGCAAAACCGATCGGCATCGTCATCCGGGAGAAATACGGTACCCCCACGGAGATTCGGTCACCGTTGATGGCTTCCAGAATCAACGGGAAGACAGTGCCAAGCAGCACCACCGCAGCGAAAGCCGTGAACACGAGGTTGTTGGCGAGAAACGCACCTTCGCGGGAGATCGGGCTGCCGATCTTCGTTTCCGATCTCAACAGGTCGGATCGCCATGCGATCAGGCCCAGGGACACCGCTACCGTGGCCGCGAATAACCCCAGGAGCATCGGCCCGACGGCTCCGGACGCAAACGCATGCACGGACTCGATGACACCGGATCGGGTGAGGAAAGTACCCAGGATGGTGAGGCTGAAGGTGGCGCACAACAGCGACATGTTCCAGACCCTCAGCATGCCGTGGCGTTCCTGCACCATCACTGAATGCAGGTAGGCGGTGCCGGTGATCCACGGAAGCAGCGACGCATTCTCCACCGGATCCCACGCCCAGTATCCACCCCAGCCGAGAACCTCGTAACTCCACCAACCACCGAGAACTATCCCGAGTGTCAGGAAGCCCCAGGCCACCAGCGTCCAGCGCCGGGTCTCGACAAGCCATCCCTCACCCAGTCGGCCGGAAACCAGCGAGCCGATGGCGAATGCGAACGGCACCACAAATCCGACGTATCCCAGGTAGAGCAGGGGCGGATGGAACGCCACGAGAATGTGGTTCTGAAGCAGCGGATTCGGACCCGGCCCATCAAAGCCGGGTGGCGGGGAGAACGCGGCAAAGGGATTTGCCGCTGTGAGCAGCATGAGAAAGAAGAAGGCCGCAACCACGAACATCGTGATCAGTGCCCACGCCACCACTGGATCTTCCAGCTTCTTGCGGAATTTCTGGGAAACCGCCACCAGGTAACCAGACAGGATCAGGGCCCAGAGAAGGATTGAGCCTTCGAGCGCGGACCACAACGTGGCGACGTTGAACAGCGCCGGCGTGGAGTGCGAGCCGTGGTCTGCCACGTAAGCCACGGTGAAATCGCGGGTGATGAGGGCGCGTTCCATGGCCAGGAAGGCCACCAGGGCTCCGATCCCGACGATGAAGGCATAGGCCCGGCCGGAACGAAGCAGATCCTTTCGGCCGGACTTCAAACCGTTGAGCAATACGGCTATGCCCAGCAGCGCCGCCAGGAAGGCAACGATGATGCCGGCGAGGCCGACAGCGGAGTTCACTGAGGTGAGCTCCCCGCAGCAGACTCTTCGGCTTCAGATATTCGCTCGGGATGATCTTCGTCGTAGCTGCTGTCGTGTTTCACGAGGATCTCGTCACTCACGAACACGTCACCCGAGTATTCCCCTTCAACCACCACGGGGATGCCGGCCCCGAACAACTCCGGTGGAGTTCCGGTGTGCGAAACCGCCACTGACTCACCACCGAAGCTCAACACGAAAGAAACGCCGTCCGCGGTTTCCTCCACCGTCCCGGCGTCGACGTTTCCCTGCATCCTGAAGCGTTCACCTTCGAGGTCATCCCGTAGTTCAGTGGCCTCGTCCACGTTGTAGAAGAACGTGGCGGCTTCATCGAGGCCCTTGAAGAGCACGAAACCCAACCCTGCAATGAGGAGCACGGCAGCACCAATCGCGACGTATTTCCGGTTGTTGTTGCCGGAGTCCGAGGTCGACGCCGTGGTCCGGGGTGCCAGATCGAAACCGTCGGAGGCATCGTCGAGCGGAGCGGCATCGGATGACTCCTGGTCGTCCATCGGATTCACATCCATCGTCGCTCCTCCTCTGGTACTTGTTCGGACAGGTCACGACCACGCTTGATCACCCAGGCGGCGTATGCCCCGACCGAGACGAATGTCACGATCCAGGCCGCTGCTATGTAGAAGGTCACGGTGGTGATTGCGAGCATCAGGGAACGCTCCCTTCCGCTCGTCGGGCGACTATCGCTTCGTCCAGGCCGATACCTCGGGCTCGCTCGGAAAGCCAAGCCACCCGGAATCGATGTATGAGTAGCCAGGCGAAGATCACGAGGAACACCGCCAGACCCAGGTAGGCGCTGAACAACTGCGTACCGCGCATGTCCGGATCGACTGTCGCAAAGATCGTGCGGGACTGGTGAAGTCCCCGCCACCAGTCGACTGCCTTGTGGGTGATCGGGATGTTCACGATCGCCATGATCCCGATGACGGCGCTGACGGTTCCCCGGGTGCGGGTGTCGGTCGGGATCGAGCGGACCACCAGGTATCCGATGTAGGTGATGAAGAGGACCGTGGTGGTGACAAGTCGAGGCTCCCAGCGCCAGAACACGCCCCATGTGATCTTTCCCCACATCATTCCGTTGAAGATGGTCAGCCCGAAGAAGAGAACGCCGATCTCAGCGGCAGAAGCTGCAAGCAGATCCCAGAACTCAGACCGTTTCCAGAGGTAGATCACCGAACCGACTCCGGTGATGATGAACGCCAGATAGGCCACCGACACGGTGGGCACATGCATGTACAAGATCCGGATTGTCTCGCCGAGCTCGAAATCCGCCGGACTTATGACGAGGCCGAATGCGACCAACGCGATCAGACCAACGATCGACAGGACACCCAGGATCCGGGTCGCTGTCGAGGAAGTTCCGATGTTCTTCGGAGCAAGGGTTGTGGTCATTTCGGCAGCGAAGCGTCGGCATCGCTCGGTCGGGGAATCGGATTCATGTTCCTCACCACAGTTGTCATGTTTCCTCCAGCAACGGCCGGTAGAGCACCACGCCCAGAATCAAGTACGAAATCGCAAACACCGCCAGCAATGCAACCCAGGACCAACCTTGGCCGGCCTCCTGGCCGAGTGCCACCTCGCTGCCCTTGGTGGCCGCAATCAGAACCGGTGCCAGCAACGGCAGCAACAGCAACGGCAACAGTGTCGAACTGTGGCGGAGCCTCGACACGAGAACACCGTAGGTTGCACCTGCTGCAGACATCCCAATCGTACTGAGAAGCGTCACAGCGAACAGCATCGCCCAGCCGCCGAAGTCGGTGTTGTAAAGAATCGCCACTCCGAGCGCCAGAACCGCCTCGAGCATCAGAAGCTGGATCACCAGTGCCGACACCTTTCCGAGAAACACTGATGCTGGAGAGATACCCGACAGGCGGATCGAGTCGAGCGCCCCGTCATCCACTTCGATGGCGAATGCCCGCTGCACGGCGAGCGTGGAAGTGAACAGCACAGTCATCCAGAACAACCCTGCGGTTGCACGGTTCAAAACGTCGCGGCTGGGATCGAGGGCGAAAGCAAACAGGATCAGGACAAGCAGACCGAAAGGCAACATCTGGGCCAGCGCCACCCGCGAATGCTGCTCGATCCGGAGATCCTTGCGAGCCACAAGCCGGGCTCCGGCCACGGTTGAAAGGCTCATGTGGTGACTCCTCCCACCACGTCCACAGTTCGCACCGCCACGTCACCGGCGCGATCCAGTTCATGTGAAGCCATGAGCACAGTGGCTCCCGCTCCGGCAGCAGCCGCCAACAGCGCGTCGAGATCGTCCCGGGCTGATTCGTCCAGACCGCTGTGGGGCTCATCCAACAGCCACAGTTCAGGTCGCCGCGAGAGCATCGCCGCAAACGAAACCCTCTTCTTCTGGCCCGCCGACAAGGAGTGAACGGCCACCGAATGCAGTCGGGTCGCCACACCCATGCGGTCCAGCGCCTCCATCGCGTCGGAGCGGGTCAGCCCTGAGGCCTGCGCAAAGAACACGGCGTTCTCCACCACAGTGAGATCGCTGTAGAGCCCGGCGGAGTGTCCGACGAGTCCAACTCTCTGTCGAACACCGGATTGGTCCAGCCGCAGATCCACTCCGAGGACGTGCGCACTGCCTTCAACCACGGGCACGAGACCGGCACACACCCTCAACACGGTGGTCTTGCCGGCGCCATTGGGTCCGCGCAGGAGAACGATCTCGCCGGACGCCACCTCGAGATCACAGCCGGCAAGAGCCGGGAAACGCCCCAGCAACGCCACGGCGGAGCAAAGTTCAACTGCCAGGTCGGCATGAGGAACTGAACGAGGGGATTCTGAGGGAGAGGGATCGGGCGTGGTCATCAGGAGGTGTACTTGGGACAAGGTGTAGAAACAACAAGTTGTAGCAACACAGTGTCGGACAACAAACTACTGACGGCTCACGCCCAAACAGAAGACCGCAGAGCAGTCACCTTCCCCGAAGGTCGCCCAAGGCAATGTCAACGGTCGCCCAAGGCAATGTCAACGATGTTGCGCAAGGATGTCGAACGTTGATCGAAGTACGAACTGTGCCCACGTGCGTCGGGAACCTCGAATACCTTGGCCCCGAACTCGAGATCGGCAGGATTTTCACCGTGGCCCGGAGCATGGGATACGGGATCGAGAACCCGCTGGATATCGCCCATTTCGTCGGCTTGGCGGATCTGGTCACCGTCGAACGGGGCTGAAGCCGCATAGAGATCTACGCCGTAGGCCGTGAGTTGATTCACATCCCCACCCATTCCAGGGCTACCGAGCGCGACAACCCGGTCCACCAGCATTCCGCCGATCATCGCAGTTCCAGCAACGACGGTGCCGTAGGAGTGAGCAACGATGGAAATCTCCGAGGTGACATACCCGATCACATTCAGTTCGTTCACGAAGATCTTGAGACGGCCCGCGCCGTCCATGGCACCCGCGCTCGATGCCGCTCCCAGCAGATCATCTGGCACCTTGTAGTCTGCAAAGGAAATCACTGCCACGTCGCTGATGGTGCGCCCAAGAATCTCGTCGTACAGCTTGCACGCATGGGACTTGCCCGGTTGGTAGTCAGCGAGGTCGGTGTTCATGCCGGGTATCGTTATGACGACCCGTCTTGAGTTGCCAAGGTCTCCATGGACCTCGATCATGCGCTGACTCCCCGGCGCGGAGTCGATCTTGAGAATCTGGCGACCAGTGAGGTCGAGTCCTTCAAGAGCTTCAAGCTCCTCGGATAGAAGCTCGGAGCGTGACTTGGCGAGTGGATTCAGATCACCTCCGATTTCCAGGAGCCGATCCTTCAGCCCCAGCTTGCCGAGCTCATCGATCTGGTTCGATAGTTCCAGTTTTCGATTCTCGATCCATTCGACAGATCCCCGGTACCAGTCATCAAGCGGAAGACCGCGGCCGAACAGAGATCCGATCATTCGGCCGGCATCCGAAATGATCCCTTCACCTGCGTCATCGTCGGCGGACGGCACCTGGTGATGTTCCGATCCCTCCGCGTTTCCGTGAGATCCGCCCCGCATTCCCGGAGGTTCGGCGAGACCGTGTGGGTCTGCTTCGGTCACAACTGCTCCTCCCCTCCTGATGCCGCGACACCCTTGACGGCGGATACCGGATGATCCTGGCGAACCGCCGATGGGCGAGCCTCGCCGGGAGCCTGCACATTGCCGAATGCAGTCCGCTAGTAGGTTTTTTCCAATGCTCGGGCGAATACTCGGAATCGCCGGCAAAACCCTAGTGGTCGCCGGCGTGCTGATACTCGGTTTCGTCGCGTTCCAGCTCTGGGGAACCGGCCTGGAGGAAGCCCGGGGTCAAGATGAACTGGGAGAGGAATTCGCACAGACCCTGGCCGAGGACCCCGAAGTTCCAGCCGATACTGCTGTGGACACCACCGACCCTTCGACCATGTCAGCT
>JAUXGW010000406.1 GCA_030621865.1 Actinomycetes bacterium | reverse complement strand
CGGATGAATTCCTGAGCCGGAGTCACCGATGACACTCATCGGCTTCAAAGTCGCCAACGAACAGATCGAATGGTCCCGATTGCGGGAGTTGTGGATGCTGGTCGACGAGATCGACCAGTACGACGTGGGCTGGGATTTCGATCACTTCTACCCGGTCTACTGCGATGCCTCGGAACCCTGCCTCGAGGGCTGGACGACGCTGGCCGCCCTGGCCGAGGCGACAAATCGGATTCGTCTCGGGTGTCTGGTGGGCGCGGTCCCCTATCGGCATCCCGCGGTGACGGCGAACATGGCAGCAACGATCGACGTGATCAGCAATGGACGGCTGGAACTTGGGCTGGGCTGCGGATGGCACACTGCGGAAGCCGACGCTTACGGGCTGACACTGCCAGAGGTGCTTGGCGAGCGCTTTGATCTGTTTGACGAGGCCTGCGAGGTGATCATCAGCCTTCTCAGCGCTGAGCAAACGAGCGTGTCCGGCGAGTATTTCGAGGTGAAGGACGCATTTCTGGAGCCCAAGGGTCCCCAGAGTCCGCCACCGATCACCATCGGCGGTACCGGACCCAAGCGGACGTTGCGCTCGGTGGCCCGCTTCGCCGATTGGTGGAACACGCCCTTCTGGGATCCGGCAGGGTATCCCGCTCTGGTGGAAATCCTCGAGGCTCACTGCGCCGAACTGGATCGAGATCCAGGTGAGATCCGACATTCCACGCACGTGATGATCCACAAGGATGCGTCTGCCTCCGAGATCGCAGATCAGGTGGGATCCGTCATTGACGCCGGGATCGATCAGCCGATCCTCTACTTCCTGCCGGCTCCCTCGCAGGAGTTGGTCATCCGGGCGGGCGAAGCAATCGCCACGCTCGGCGTTGATCACACCTGAGCTGCATTCACCCCCGAGCACCATCGCGGCTGGAACATCCCCAGGCGTTTCGCATCCACGGGGTCGTGAGGCGAGTCCAGAAACCCGGTCCTCGCACCAGAAGAGCATCGGGCGCGACCGCGGCAATGATGCGATTCGTTCGAGCGTCGGCTGCCTTTTCGTAACGAAAGATCACCCAGACGATGAACGCCGGAATCGTGAAGAAGATCCACAGAAGGATGATCAACGACCATTTGAGGAACTTCCACGACAGCCACAGCATCACAACCCGCGGCAGAATCACCGCTGAATCAGCTGGAGCATGGAACCGTTCACCTCAGTAGATGGATGGATCGCTCGCGGACAACAGCCTGGCCGGCTTCGCCAGGTCAACAGCGGCACATGTTGGTCCCGGACCTGACCGATATCTTGCATTCAACCTGAACCCGTGTTTGATTTGTGGTGTCGGGTTATCCCCTGTAGCCGATCTGGATTAGGGGATATACCATCAAGTGAAACGCAGAGACATCGAGAAGCGCCTGAGGCAACTCGGAGGCCAGTTCGATCGACGCGGCGGCAACCACGACATCTGGCTCATCAACGGTCAGATCATCGCCGTTCCGCGCCACATCGAGATCAACGAACACACCGCCAGAGGCATCCTCCGCCAGGCCACGACCGCCGCAGCGATGTGAAGGAGCAGAGCCG
>JAUXGW010000021.1 GCA_030621865.1 Actinomycetes bacterium | reverse complement strand
GGTGGATGAACCCCTGGACACCTTTGATGGGGTGAGCGCCACCCTGGACTTTGGTCCGATTGCCTGTACGGGAGATTTTGATCTCCGAATCTCGGTTTCAGGCGTCTCTGCAGAATCATCCGCACCCAAGGGAGTCGATCGGATTCTGGCTTATGTTCCACTCGAATCAGACCCGACCGCACCAGGTACGAGCGAGCCAATAGCGACCGAGGCGCCTCCGAAACTGGAAATCACCGATGCGATCTTCGTAGGCCCGGCAACCTATTCGAGCCCGGCAACCTATTCGACGAGTAACCCAAGGCTGATCGTCCAGGTGGAGTTCAACGGCGACACACGCCTGCCGGTCGAAACTTTTTCCGCTCGCGCAGACCTCGATGGTGTTGATGGGGGTCCACCGTGTGCGGGACTCGACTCAGAATCGGACGCGTTCGAGATCACCAGTACTGCGGTGGATGAACCCTTGGACACCTTTGATGGGGTGAGCGCCACCCTGGACTTTGGTCCCATTGCCTGTACGGGAGACTTCTACCTCAAGATCTCGGTTTCAGGCGACCCCGCAAAAACATCCGCACCCGAGGGAGTCGGTTGGGTTCGGGTTGTCGAGGACCTGGTGGCCAGCTGAGCTTCAGCGCGGGAGTATTAACGTGTCTCCGGGGAAGATGAGGTCGGGGTTGTCCGGGTCTGCGAGTCGGTCCCGGTTGATTTCGATGAGCCGACCCCAATGCTGTTTGGTCTGTTCAAACGTTGGTTCCGCATCGAAGACGTTCGCCAGATCTCCATGTGCAATTGACCACAGGTGATCGCCCGGCTGCACAACGACCGTGGCAGGCAGGACTTTGTGCTCAACGGGCGCCGGTGCCGGCGGCTGGGGCAACTCTCGAGAGGGTTGTTCAGCTTGGCGCATGGTCGGGACTTCCTGGGTGACCACGCGCATCACGGGTGTTTCCTCCCGAGGTTTCATCCCCGACTCGGTGGCGCCGGCTGGAGCTGATCCGAGCACGGCGGCGACTGTGAGGGTCGTGACGATGCCCGGGAGCGCCTTTTCGATCCGGTGGCGCAGCGAGGAAGGCAGGTAGATCTGGGCCAGAGTGCCGGCCGCGAAGGCGATGCTGATGTAGCCGGCACAAGCGAGGGTGACAACTCTCGCCACCGCACCGACGAGGTCCATCGGGTCATGTGAGAACCACCAGTCACCCCATTGCGAGGCCGCAAGTGGCGGGGCGGGCAACTGGGCATTCCATGCAGCGATGAACGCTGCGATCGCCGCTGCGGTGGCGACGACCAGTCCGATCCGCGCAATCGATTTCCGTGCAGGCCATCTCATTGATCTTTCACCTCATTGTCGTGGGGACCCGGCAATCCCAGCGTCATCACCGAATCCTCGGCGGTGAGCAGAGATATCGAGCCACATTCACGGGGAAGGGTGAGCGTGGAGGCCTCTGGGGCGTTGCCGACGATCTGTGCAGATTCTTCGGTTCCGCCGGCCCAGTCGGGGAATTCGTACACGATCATGGTGGATGGTCGCAGGAGAGCGGCCGTTGCCGAACCATCACAACGCCAGTCGGCCACCAGCACCTCGTCACCCGGCTGACCCAGCTCGAAGGACTGATGTCCGACGGTGATGGTTTGATCGTCTACGCGGATTTCCTCGGTACAGAATTCAGCACCGTCCGGACTTGCCAGGCACACCCGAGGTGTTGCGTCCGGGGTCGGCGGAGGTGATGTGACTGCGGCCGCAACTTCACCTTGCTCGTGGGTTTCCTGCTCGCCTGTGCGTTGTCGCAGGAGTGCACCACCTGCCACTGCCACCACAGCCAGCAATGCGACAAGCAGCAGTCGGGGGTTTGGTAGCCGGGGGACATGTGGTCGCGATCTGGATGCACCGCCGTCAGGTTCGTGTTCCGTGGGTTTCTCGGGACCCAGGAGCGCGCTCAGCTCCTCTGTTGTCGGGACCCGCCCGATTCTGGCCAGTCGTCGCCGCGCCATCGCCGAACGAACCCGCCACCGCAAGCGCTCTGCTCGACCTCCGAGATCCGAATCGCACTCCAGGACCATCGAAGTCACCGCGGCGGCATCACATAGGTCTGCGGTGATCTCATCCGATCTGCTACGGTCCGAGAGCGACTCCAGTTGCTGCTGTTGGTCATCGGAACTGAGCGGATGCGCTGAGCCGAGTGAACAAAGGCGGACATTCCCACGCCGACCGACCATCACGTGATCTGCGGAGATTCGACCGTGTGTCCATCCAAAGTCGTGGAGATCAGCGATCGCCCGGCACATTGAACGAACGGCCGCCGTTCGTTCACCCGGGGTCATCAGGGGAGCGTCGATCAGGGTGAGTGATGAATGCCTGGCAGTGATCAATTCGGTGTGATCGGGGCCTTCGAGCAGATCCACGAAGCGTGCAACCCTCACATCGGCCAGTCGTTGAAGAATCTCGGCTTCGCGCCTCAATTTGTCCCGGGCCGCACCTGAGGCGGCCTTGATCACCACATCGGCTCCATCCAGTCGGGCGTAGGAGATCTCCGTATGTCCCGTGGCGGGTGGGATCCCGATCTCACCCTGGGTTCGGTCAGGAACTGACAGCGTCCGGAAATCGAGGGGATAGGTCACTGTGCGAACTTCCCGACCGCAACCACGGTCACCTCCGACGAATCGGGTGACCCGGGAACAGCCTTCATGAATATGTGTTCCACCGAGACCGTGGCTGAGACGGTCACACTGTCGGCCGTGACCAGCACCGAACTGTCGAGCAGTTCATTTGTCGGATGCGCTCCGGCGGTGTCTGCGCCGAGGTTCGACTCAACCACTCCGAGATGTGTCCTGGCCACCCTGGTTGCAGCGTCTGTGTCCAGACGAACCGATCCGTCGATCTGGTGTGCGCGGGTGTCCACCATGGAGGCGGCATCGTCCGCAGCTGCCGAGAGTGTGCGATACAGGCTGCGCTGCGCAGAGTACGCAAGAGAAAGGTCCACAGCGATCCCACCGAGCACCATGACCACCAACAACATCGCCGGGACAAGCATCAGGGCGGTGCCTGCCTGTGATCGCCTCGTGTCAACCCGCACAGGCTGTGACCTCCGGTTTGTAGCCGGCTCCGCCGCTCATCTGCTTGTGGGCGTTGATCAGCTCCACGTGGCGGACATTCACCTGATGTGACCCGAAGTCGCCGATGAATGGCATCCGGATCGAAGGGACCTCGACCGAAAGTTCGAGAAGCGCCGGAGCGCACGGTCCGAACGACGCCGGATCGGGTTCCTGCATGCTCAAGCCCTCCACCAACGCGGCTCGGCCGTCGATCACCCGCAAGAGGGCGGAACGGCCTTGGGCAGTGGCGGTGAGCGGATCTGATGCTTCGGTGTACGACCTCAGGTATTCACGCGCAGCAGCGTCGAGTGTGACGCGACCGTCCACCATTGACCATGCGTTCACGATGAGGATGGCGCCGGCAACAAGAATGAGCACACCGAATGCAAGAGACTCGGTTCCAGCCACGAATCCACCCTGGTTGAGCTCTCCCGAGGTGTTCACGAACGCTCGCGATACATCACGATTCGCCTGTCGAGGCCGCCGACCATCGGACCCGAGGAGATCATTCGGGGCATCAGTGCAATACCCGGCGATTTCACATGGAGTTCCACTTGTTCATCTGCGGGGCCGGAAGTGAAATTCATGGACACTTCCGCAGCTCGCGAACCAAGCAGTCGCTTGGCGCGTTCCAATGCGCTGGCCTTGACCGTTGAATCGTCAAGTTCTGGGTCCGCCGTGGCCACATATCGAGCGGTGTCATAGGCGATTGCATCCACGCTGCTTCGCGACCAGAGTCCGAGTGCAACGTTGACGGCCAACCCGAGCATCACGAGCGTTGCTGAAACACCGAACAGCGTGCTCAGGAGGCCGCTGCCCGTCTGTGCCCTGGAGCGTGTCACCCGCCGATCTGTTCGATCTGCGTAGCGGTCTTCTGGCTCGCGTCCGTCATCATCGTGGAGAACCCGGTCCACATCGCCACTCCAAGCAACGCCACGATCAGCACGGCAATTGCCGTGGAGATGATTCCTTCACCCCGTTGGTTGCGGGTCCGTTTCGTGTGTTCCTGGTTCGCATGTTTCTGTTCCATGATTTCTCCCATTTCGTACGATCTGTGTGTCCCCGTTCGGTGTCCCGGGTGGTGCTCAGGCTCCGGTCACCTGTGACATGGCCGCCACAAACGGCACAGCGAGCAGGATCAGTCCGGGCACGAGGGTGGCCACGGTGACCGGAATCCAGACAAGCTGACTTCTGCGCTCGATCGACTCGATCGTGGTTCTGTGCGCATCGGAGCGAATCGATTTGGCTTCTTCACTGATTAGGGCTCCGAGGTCTGATGCCTCCTGATGCAGTGCGAGCACAGAGACAAGGCCATCCAGCGACGGCAGATCCACCAATGTCGACCAATTGAGCAGCGCCTGGATTTCTCCGCTTCCACGACGGATGTCCTGCACCACGGCGAGAAGTTCGCTGGCCATCGCTCCAGAGCTGCGAAGGGCCAAGCGATTGAGCGCAGCGGGCAACGAGTAACCGGCTCCCAGGAGTATTCCCAGCTGTTCGGTGATCACCGGCAATTCGGCTTCGATTGCCTGTCGGCGATGCGCAACTTCGGTATCGAGTCGATGTTCTGGAGCCAGGGCCGCGAGCAACGGTGCACCGATGAGCATCGCGAGTGCGAACAGCAGGGGTGGCGACGCCATGAACGAGGCTGCAAGCGCCGCCAGCAGAGCGAGCAGTGTCCGGCTGAACTGCTTCAACCTGAACTCAGTGACGGACTCCGACCGGCCGGCCCGGGCCAATCGTGTCGCGAGTCCCTCCTTCACGCCGAGTGCTGAGGACAGCCGATTCCCAGCCGACTCTGCGATCGGCAACAGCATCGCCCTCACCGCGTTTCCCGATGTATGCCTCGGCATCCCGGCAGGACGGTAAGGGGCGAGTCGCGTCGCCAGCGGAGCCCGACGGAACCAGCGGACCTCCGACAACACGAATCCGGATCCGATGAGGAGCAACAAGAAAGCGGGAACCTCGAGGATGCTCATGAGACGAATATCCTCTGCTCGGGCGGAATCACCATGATTCGACCTGCCCACCACCAGCACCCTGCGATCAGCACAACGGCGACTCCCGCTGCCAGTTGCCCGGAACCGGACTGGAAGGCGCCCGCACCTCCCCCCAGATTCCAGCCGGCGAACGCCATTCCGAGTGGAACGATCACCACGAACCAGCGGGCCAGTCGAGCGCCTGCCTGTCTGGCGTCAGCTTCTTTGCGGTCACGCAGATCCACTCGCCGATCCTCTGCAAGTTCGGCGAGACGTGAGTCGATCGGCCCACCCACTTCATAGGCGGTGAGAAGGGTTTCGCAAGTGGCATCCGCACAGGGATCGTCCAGACGGGTCTTCAATACCGAGATCATTGTTTCAAAGTCGGTGCTGAGGGCCCATTCGCGTTGAGCTGTCGTGAACGCCGGTCGTAACTCTTCCGGGCCCCGCAATCCCACCTCGATCAGCGCCTGCGGGATGGGCCGTCCCGCGGACCCGACCAGAACTCTGAGTTCCTCTATCAGCCGGGGCCAGCATTCGCGGGCGGCGTTCCTGGCCGCGCGGTGTCGGGACCGCCAGAAGGCGCTGGGTATGCAGGCGGTGATGAGTCCGACGAGTAGTGCGGGCAACCCGACCCCGAGAATCGCGGCCGTGACCGTTGCACCGAGGATCCCGACACCGGCCGAGGCAAGCATGTATTGGGTCGGGCTGACCCCTTCGATCCCGGTTCGTGCCATCCAGTCGGTCAATGCCCCAACCAGGCGCCGCGCCGAGAATCGGGCTGGGTCGGGACGACGGGACTCGCCGTGGACTCCCCTGAACACCAGGTGCCTGAGCAACAGGTGAACGCCCAGTGCAGCACATCCGGCGAGCAGGAGACCGTATGTGTGTTCAAACATGGTCAAGGCTTCCGACCAGGGACCGGATGTCCACTCCGTTGCGTTCCATCCGGGCGGAACTTCTGATGGGTATGTCCCCGCTCCAGCGAAGTTCACCGGCGGAGTTCTTGCGATTGAATACTTCCGTGATCGTGAACTGCACCGACTCGGGGCCGGCGGTGAGGTCTTCAACGGCGGCAATCTCCGAAACCTGGGGACCGTTGGGGCCGCGTTCGGTATGGACAACGAGGTCTATGGCCTCGCTCACCAGCGAGTTGAGGGCTGCCACGGGCAGGTCGGCCGAGGTCTGCGAGAGCTGGGCGACAAATCTGAGCCTTGTCAGCGCTTGGCGTGCTGAGCCTGCATGGATCGTGGTGTATCCGGTGACGCCGCTTGAAAGTGTCAACAGAAGCGGTAACGCCTCGCGATCACGAACCTCGCCCACGATCGCCACATCCGGGGCCATCCGCAGGAAGCCTGATACAAGACGGCGCAGATCGATCTCGGCCCTGTCGGCTCGCGGTGGCCTGGTCTGCATTTGCGCGACGTTCGCCACTGGAATGTCAGCCTCGAAAACTTCCTCCGCCACCACCACTCTCAGGGCCGGATCCAGTTCCGAGGCGCAGCAGTTCAAGAGGGTGGTCTTGCCTGCACCTGGAGCACCGGCGAACACGATCGAGTGACGGGTGTTGACCGCCGCAGCAAGGAAATCCGCGCCGGGTTGACTGATCGAACCGAGTTCCACCAACTCGGACAGGTTCGTGATCGTGACTCCGGTGAACTTCCGGATGTTCACCATCAGGTGGCCGCCCCGACTCAAGTCGCCGTGAACGATGTGAAGGCGGGCACCGTTGTCGAGCTGCGCGTCTTGCAGTCCTTCGGTGGGATCAAGTTTGCGATGTGATGTGGATGATTCGTCGAGAAGTTTCGTGAGCGTGCGCGCCACGTGGTCGTCATCGTGGAAAACCTCAGCGTGGAACCCACCGGGACGCGAGTGGCGGTTGACGAAGATTTCCGTGGGCGAGTTGACCATGATTTCCCACACGTCGGGATCCGTGAGCAGCGGGGTCAGCGGCCCGGATCTCGCAATGTTGCGGAAAGCCCGCTCAGCCACTGCTTCGGGATCGGGAAGTGAGTGGTCACGAAGACCTCTCCGGTATTCCTCTTGCCAGTTGTTGATGGCGTCCTCGATCAGGGATCGAATCTGTTCCTCACCGTCAAGGGTGTCGACATCCAGAGCGAGTTCGGTTGCGCGTCGCTGAACTGCGAGTTCGATCTCCTGGAGCGGTGAAACGTCGTTCCCGGTGCGGTCCATGGTCATGCCGTCACCAATGTCGGCTCGGGCGGCGATGTTTGCCGCTCACCGTGGGTTTCGAGAACGTGAATGGCCGCCTTGGCGAGTGGCGCACACAAGGAGTCGGGGAGTGGGGATGCGTCGCGATGAATTGACTCGACCGCTCTCATGTCGGGAATGTGCATCGCCGCAGGAACAGGTGCGAAGTTCTCGAGCGCGGCCAGTCGCGCCCAGGTGGCGTTCAAGCGACTGCGGTTCACCGGGGATCTCTGACTCCGGTTGAACACCACGATGACGCGCTCAGGGTCCACTCCCAGCTGCTGAAGTTCCATCGCCAGATTGGCGAGGTCGTTCAGACCCTTCATCGTGGGTGTGGTGACCACGAAGAACACGTCTGCATTCCCCGCCAGATGCAGCGTCAGCAGATGACGATCGCTGGTGTCCACCGAACCCGTGGTTTGTTCGGAGTCCATGTCGGGATCCACCTCCGCGACCAGCCTCGAGTAGGAGCGCGTGAGTCCTTCGATTCCGGCGATGGTGGATGGCGGTCGGAGCGTCGCCCAGTCACGGGGTCGTCTGAGACCGAGCATCAGGTCGTATCCCCGAGTCTCAAGGGTGAACGTGAGGGCCCTGATGTCGTCGGGATCGCATGTTCCGGTGCGGAAGGCGTCAACCAGTTCCGGCAGGCCGGGCAGTACCTCTCCTACGTGGTGGTACATGGCCATGTCGGCCCTTCGTACCCCGTCGAGGAGTGCCACCGACGAATCGGTCGCGCCCAAACCCTGGGCAAGTGCCATCGCGATCGTGGTGGAGCCCGATCCGCCGGTTCCCATGACGGCCAGGAGGTCTCCACGAGCATCCCGGTCGGCGCGCTCCAGAACGGTTCGCTTCACCGACGGGATGTCATCAACTGGTCGGGCGTGCCGCCTGACAGCACTGAGCAGATCGTTCCGATCGAACTCCTCGCTCAGGACCACATCGCAGTTGAGCGAGTCCCAGTCTCGTGATGAGCGTTCGGACTCGACGCCGATGGCGGAGACTCCGCTGGATCGAATACTCGAAACGAGGTCTCTGTCGAGGTGAGTGGAGGAACCATCCAGCAGGACTGCTGAGACAACACGTCCCGCCATCAGCACCGCTCTCACCTCATCAGCGGTGAGGCAGGCCACATATTCGATGGGTGCACCGCCGTTGGTGGCAAGGCTCGAAAGCATTGATGGCCATGGAGTCCTCGGGTGTGCGAGTCCCAGAAGGGTGTACTGATCACTCACTTCGCTGGCTCCCATCGTCCGGAGACGGGGGATCGCCAGACAGGGGACTGGGTACCACGAGCGTTATCTCCTCGCGCACCGCCGCATCAACGACCGAAGTGGCAGTCTCAACATCGGGAAGTCCAAGTCGAACCGACACACCGACCGCTGACCCGATGCCGGACGAGTCATCTTCGTCTGACACTGACACCAGACGGACGTTCTCCGACAGCACACGGCTGCCCTTGCCGTTGGGGTCAGTGGCGAGGAGGTGGATGGTTTCACCCGCAGCAATTGCATCCAGCGGAGCCCGCAGTGGGTCGACGGTGATTGTCACCTCGACGTCGCTGGGATCCAGAAGTCGACCGTCTTCGAGAAGCTGTTCAGCGCTCACGAGCGAGGATGCGCCGATGTTCGTGGCCGCCACCCGCCCCACGACTTCGCTGGCATCCGACTCCGGTGTTGCAGACAGCGCAGCCGGCAGATCCACGGCCACCGATCCCAGGTCATCCCTGCTGAGGACCTCGCCGGCACCGACATCGCGCGTTGCCACCAGATACCTGCTCGACGGTGGCTGCTGGGCACTGCGGTGCGCCACCAGGACACCGGCGGCAGCGCAGGTGATCAGTGCGGCGCCGAGCACGGCTCGCCACGGAACGCGGCTTGCGATGCGGCCGGTATTTTCCTGTTTGTCGGTATTTCTCTGTTTGGTTGACAACAGTTCCGCCCTCTCCCAAAAGCTAAACCACGTTCAATATTCACTATTCATGAAACGTTGTCAAATGAGTTGAAAGTCATTGGAGTGTACTTTCAGTTGATATCGCTGACTCAGCCGGGAGGAAGCACTACAGTCGATGACGTGAGCACGGCGGACATTGAATGGTTGAACACGGCGGAAACGGCGCGGCGTCTCGGGGTCACCCCGAGAACCCTGTATCGCTTCATCGACGATGGACAACTACCGGCCTATCGCTTCGGTCGGGTGATCCGACTGAAGGAAACCGAGGTCGAAGAGTTCATTGAACGCTGCCGGATCCAGCCCGGCACTTTGGACGTCACCACCCCGGCGCCACAGCACGACCTGAGCGACGTCTAGATCCTTCTCGACAACCAGGCGATGTTCCAGGCGTCGCAATAACGCCGGTTTCCACGGTCATCCATCAGGTGGACCGCGCCACCAACTCCAACCAGTTCTCCAAAGAACCGCGTTCCGTCGGCGAAGACGATCGTGTTGAGCGATCCGGTCAGATCCCCGAGCAATCCAAGCCAGGATCCCGACTTCGCCGATCCGGCGCCCGGCACCTCTGATTCGAGTTCGACCCAGGTGATGCACGCTGCGTTCACCCAGGTCATGGCTCCCTCAGAGGACAGTTCAACCACTTCGGTGTCCACGGCACGCACGATTTGGCGCAGTTCTCCAGCCGGGCCGAGGGACATGTGCACTTGTTGGCCGATCGCTCCCAACATCATGCCTGCCATGTCGGACTGGTCGATCAGGCGGTCCCTGATCCGTTGTTCTGATCTGCGGGCTGCAATGACCGACTCGGCTCGCAAACGTGCGAGCTCTGAGTCCGGGTCATGTGGGCCCGCGGCGCTGAGATGACTGTCATTCACCAGTACACTGTGCCCAACGATGTCCAAATTTCCTCACAGCGCTGTCGCTGATCACGTGTGAACACCCAAGAATGGCTCCAGGTCTCGGTGCCCGACAATCAGCTGATGACCGACCTTCTTGGTGCGCGCGACGAGTATCTCAAACTCATTGAAGACGCATTTGCCGACACTTCGGTTGTGGTGAGGGGCAGCGAGATCTCAGTCAGTGGGCCGGCCGCTGAGAATCTGCTGGATCTGTTCGGCGAATTGATCACCTTGGTCGGCCGGGGCCAGAAGCTCTCAGCGGGAACGGTTGAACGCACCATCGACATGATCCGCGCCAACGAGAAACCCTCGGAGATATTCGCCACCGAAGTCCTGCGAACAGTCGCGGGCGCGCAGGTACGCCCCCGCACAGCGGGCCAGCAGCGGTACGTGGATGCGATGGTAGCCAACACGGTGACCTTCGGAATCGGCCCGGCCGGTACCGGCAAGTCATGGCTGGCCGTGGCGATGGCAGTGCAGGCATTGCAGCGCAACGAGGTGGAGCGAATCGTCCTGACCCGACCGGCGGTGGAAGCCGGGGAGCGACTCGGGTTCCTGCCCGGGGATCTGATGGAGAAGGTCGACCCGTACCTTCGGCCGCTCTACGACGCGATGCACGACATGGTGGGTCCAGAGGCGGCACACCGCCACATGGAGCGGGGATCGGTTGAGGTCGCTCCGCTGGCCTTCATGCGCGGCCGAACGTTGAACGGCAGCTTCATAATCCTTGACGAAGCTCAGAACACCACCCCGGAACAGATGAAGATGTTCCTCACCCGTATCGGATTCGGTTCCAAGGCGGTGATCACGGGCGACACCACGCAGACCGATGTTCCCGGCGGCAGGTCAGGTCTTGGCGGTGTCGAGAAGATCCTGGACGGGATCGAAGGAGTCGGATTCGTGCATCTGGGTGCTCGTGACGTGGTGCGGCATCGAATCGTGCAAAGAATTGTTGACGCCTACGCACAGGCGGACGTGAGCAACGCTCAGTGATGGTCAGGGTTGATGATCGTCGCGAGGACACTGCGGTGGATCTTCCGGAGCAGTTCCTGGATGGCCTCGCGGACCTGCTCGGCGCGGTGTTGTCTGCCGAGGGGGTAGGCGACGGTGCCGAAGCCGGGCTCCTTTTGATCGACACGGCCGAGATGGCCGAACTCAATCAGGAACACATGGGCCAGTCCGGACCCACGGACGTGTTGTCATTTCCGATTGACGGCGTCGGTGACGGTGTTGACTGGATGGTGGGAGACGTCGTTCTTTGCCCGGCGCGGGCGGATGAACAGGCGGGTGTCCACGCTGGAACGCTGGATGACGAACTACGCCTCCTGGTGGTGCACGGTGGTCTTCACCTCTGCGGTTGGGATCACGGGGACGCGGATCAACGCCTGCGGATGTGGGCGAGGGAGCGGGAGTTGATGGATCAATTCTCCGTGCTGCCGCCACTCGATCCATGGAGTGGCGGGTGAGCAGCACGGACGTATGGCTGTCGGTTCTGACAGTCATTCTGATTGTGGTGGCCGCGGGTTTGGCAGTGGCCGAGACCGCGATCACACGTATGACCAAGGCCCGCGCGATGGCGTTGGAGGAGCAGGAGCGCCGGGGCGCAGGTGCCGTTTCGCGTGTCACCCGGAACGTGGAAACGGATCTGAATGCCGTCTATCTGGCAGTCAACATCGTGCAGGTGTTCCAGGCAGCTCTGGTGGGTCTTCTGGCAGCCAGGTTCTTCGGAGCGCTGGGTGTGGTCATCGGAGTGGTTCTCAACGTGGCCGTGTTGTTCACCTTCGCCGAAGCAGCACCAAAAACCTGGGCACTTCAGAATCCGAACCGTTCGGCGCTGATCACGGCCCCCTTCGTGGAATGGATTGGACGGGTCCTGCGCCTTCCGGCAAGGGCGCTGATTGGAGTCGCCAACATCGTGTTGCCGGGAAAGGGTCTCAAGCGGGGACCGTTCGTGACTGAGGAAGAGATCATCGCGTTGGCGGAAGAGGCCGCCAAGGCCAAGGTGATCGAGCCGAGCGAACATCAACTCATCAAGTCGATCATCGATTTCGGCGACACGATCGCACGCGAAGTCATGATCCCGAGGCTCGACATGGTCACGTTGGCTCATACGGCCACCATCACCGAAGCGGTGGAGCTGGCGATCGGCAAGGGCCGGACCCGGATTCCGGTCTACGGGGAGGATGCAGACGACGTGATCGGCGTGGTGAATGTCAAGGACGCCGTCCGTCATGAGCGCGAGGGAAAGGGCGCCGACGGCGTCGAGGCTGCAGTTCATCCGGCCGAGTTCGTGCCGGAGACCAAACGGGTTTCGGAGTTGCTGGCCGACATGCGCGCCAAGTCAGTCCACATCGCGATCGTGGTGGATGAGTACGGAGGCACCGCGGGCCTTGTCACGTTGGAGGATTTGCTGGAGGAGTTGGTGGGGGAGATTCACGACGAGTTCGACACAGACGTGGATCCGCTCCAGCCCCTGGCGAATGGTGATCTGCGAGTCACGGCCACGTTCAACGTGGGTGACCTCAACGAGGTGTTGGGCACGGATCTGCCTGAGGGGGACTGGGATTCACTCGGTGGCCTCGTGTTTTCCAGTCTTGGACGGATTCCCGTGCTCGGTGACACCGTTGAGGTTGAATCACTTGTTCTGGTGGTGGAAATGGTGGACGGACGGCGGATCCGAAGCGTTCGGATCAAGGACGCAGCTTCGATGCTCGACAGTTCAACGCTCGACTCGATGCTCGACAGGGATGACGAGGAAAACAATGACTGATGAAGGTGATGAAACAGCGGCCGACCGGCTGGAACAGATGCTCAGCGAATCGGGGCTCGGTGGAGGCACAGTAGAAACCCCTGACGGATTTCGTTCGGGCTTTGTCGCTCTGGTCGGTCGTCCGAACGTTGGAAAATCAACGCTGCTGAATCAGATCCTGGGCCAGAAGGTGTCAATCGTTTCTGACAAACCCCAGACCACCCGGACTCAGATCAGGGGAGTGCTCCACCGTGAGGATGCCCAAGTCGTGTTCGTGGACACTCCGGGGATACACAAGCCGCGGACCCTGATGGGTGAGCGACTCAACGAGCGAGCCATCGACTCATTGTCCGATGTCGACGTGGTGTGTCTTCTGGTGGACGCTGCCGGCGGGTTCGGTCCCGGAGATCGACTCGTGGCCGAGAAACTTGGAGGCCGGGCAGTGTTGGTTCTCAACAAGTGCGACCGAGCGAAACCTGCTCGAATCGCCGAGCAGTTGACCGAGGTAGCGGATGAGGGCTTCGCTGAGTTCTTCCCGATCTCGGCTCGCACCGGCGAAGGTGTCGACGAACTGGTGGAGTTCCTGGTCTCCCGGATGCCAGAGGGTCCGCGCTGGTATCCCGAAGGTGAACTCAGCGACGTTCCGGAGAGGGCCCGAGTGGCCGAGTTGGTGCGCGAGGAACTCCTTCGAACCGCCCGTCAGGAGTTGCCACACTCCATCGCAACGAAAGTCACCGAGTGGGAGTGGCCCCGGGTTCGTGTGGAGATTCTCGTGGAGCGGGAATCCCAGAAACCGATCGTGATCGGCAAGAAGGGCGCAGTGCTCAAGGAAGTTGGAACCCGCGTTCGCAAACAACTCCCCGAAGGTGCCTACATCGAGTTGCACGTGAGCGTGGACAAGGACTGGCAGTCACGGGCGGACTCTCTGGATCGGCTCGGATACTGATTCTGTCGGGTACCGTTCAGCAGTGGACCTGGCGAACCTCGATCCCCGGCGAATTCCCAAACATGTGGCTTTGGTCATGGACGGCAACGGCCGTTGGGCGGAACGTCGCGGCCTTCCTCGCACCGACGGCCATGCGGCCGGGGAAGAGGCTCTCATGGACACTGTCTGGGGTGCACTGGACGCCGGGATTCGCTGGATCACGGTCTACGCGTTTTCGACTGAGAACTGGAAACGACCTGTTGAGGAAGTGCGATTCCTCATGGGATTCAACGAGCGCCTGCTGCTGACCCGTCGCGACGAACTCAACGAAGCCGGCGTGAAGGTGCAGTTCATCGGCCGCCGGAACTGGCGGGTGCCCAAGCGTGTGTTGAAACACATCGTCGACACCGAGGAGCTGACCGCCAACAACAAGAAGATGACCCTGTCGATGGCGTTCAACTATGGCGGCCGCGCGGAGCTTGTCGACGCCGTGTCGGCGATGGTTGCCGAGGGAATCAAGGCTGACAAGGTTTCTGAGAAGGCGATCCGCAAACACCTGTATGACCCTCAGATGCCCGACCCCGAACTCATGATCAGGACTTCGGGCGAATATCGGATCTCCAACTATCTCCTGTGGCAGATCGCCTACTCGGAACTCGTGTTCCCTGATGTGCTCTGGCCGGACTTCCGCCGCGAGAACCTCTACGACGCGATCCGCGAATACCAGTACCGGGATCGCCGTTTCGGTGGACTCGACACCGAATAACTCATGAGCCTGTACCGCGAGGTCGCCGTGGTGCTGCGAACCTACAAACTTGCCGAGGCTGACCGGATAGTGGTTCTCCTCACCCGCGAAAAGGGCAAGGTTCGTGCCGTTGCCAAGGGTGTTCGGCGCACCGGATCCAAGTTCGGTTCCCGACTGGAGCCCGGGTCACACGTGGAGCTCCAATTGCGCGAGAGCAGGGGAGATCTGGAGTTGGTGACCCAGGCCGAGACGGTTGAACCGCACGTGAAGTCACGCTCGGATCTGACCCGCCTCGGTCATAGTGCGGCGCTGCTGGAGGCTGTGGACCAGCTGTCCCAGGTCGGTAAGCCGGATATCCGCTTGCACGACATGCTGGTGGGCGGCCTTCGTGTGATCGAGGAACGTGATCCGCCGCTCGTGGTTGCAGCTTTCTACCTGAGGTTGCTGGCTCACGAAGGTGTGTCACCTGAGCTGGACCGGTGTGTCGGCTGCGGACAGGTGGTGGATCGCCTCTACTGGGCGCCCGAAGTCGGCGGCGTTCGCTGCGGACCGTGTGGTGGCGGACGAAACGTGTCCTCGGAGTCGCTGGCGGTGACAAGAGCGACCCTGGGTGGAGGCCTGAACGCGGTGCTGGACCTGCCGGATTCGTCCAAAACGCACGATGTGGAGTCCCTTGCATCAGAGATGCTGGAACTCCACATCGAACGAAGACTCAAAGCGTTGCGAGTGATCAACAACAGCTGAGGGGGACCCCGTCAGCTGGCGTCGATCACGATCGTCTCGCCGAACTTGTCCCATGGCACCTGCCGGAGCGGATCGGTGAACAGTGACACCAGACCCCAGATCACCAGGACGAACGTGGCGCATCCGCCCAGGATCGGGAAGATGCCCAGCAAGAGCCAGGAGGAACGCTTCATCGCCTGTTCCATGGTCACGTCAGCGCCATTCTGATCCTTCACCTTCAACTTCATGACCATTCCGCCGACGGTCGTGCCGGTGTTGGCGATCATCAGGGCGAAGTAGGCGAAGTAGATCAGTGCCGTGATCACGCCGATGATGATGCTGGCGACATTGAATGTAGTGAAACTGGTCGCTGAGCTGCTGCCGCTGAACAGCGCCGAGGCGATGATCGAAATGGGTATGCCCACCACGATGTACAGCAGGATCCCGTCCAGCAGCGTCGCCACGATTCGCTTCCAGGCCTCAGCCAGAACTGCTCCACCCGGGACGGGCACCGGAATGCCGGCGTTGTAGGAGGCGGGAGGTGGTGCGCTGGGTGGCGGCTGGGCTCCGGGAGGTGGAGGCGTGCCTGGTGGCGGGGGTTGCCCGCCCGGGGGAGGTGGGGTTCCTGGTGGTGGAGGTTGCCCGCCCGGGGGTGGTGGTGCGCTTGGGGGAGGTGGTGTCCCAGGTGGCGGAGGATTGTTCTCCGGGTCGGAATTGTTTGGGTCGCTCATGGCGCTCCTTGTTTGTGTCTGTGCACGACGGTAGCCCTCACGGGACCCCAGCCGATACATTTGTCGGCCATGCCTGCCGTTGCCTCGCCCGAACTGTTCGACAAGATCGTCAACCTCACCAAAAGGCGCGGCTTCGTGTATCCCTCGGCGGAGATTTACGGCGGATTCCGCTCCACATATGACTACGGGCCCCTCGGAGTTCTTCTGCTTCGCAACGTGAAAGATGCGTGGTGGCGCTCGATGGTGCAGCTGCGCAGCGATGTGGTGGGTCTGGACGCGTCGATCCTTTCTCCACCCGCGGTCTGGGAAGCCTCCGGACACCTCGCGAATTTCACGGACCCGCTCGTGGATTGCACCAGCTGTAACTCCCGCCTGCGTGAGGACAAGCTGGCTGATCCCGACGTCTGCCCGGTCTGTGGAGCTGAGGGTTCCTTCACCGAGGCACGCCACTTCAACCTGATGTTCAAGACCCAGGCCGGCCCTGTCGAAGAGGAGGGCGCTGTGGCTTACCTCCGCCCGGAGACAGCCCAGGGGATGTTCATCAACTTCAAGAACGTGATCGACACCACCCGGGTTCGTCCACCGTTTGGAATCGCCCAGATCGGCAAGTCGTTCCGGAACGAGATAACACCCGGCCAGTTCGTGTTCCGCACCCGCGAGTTCGAGCAGATGGAACTGGAGTATTTCGTCCATCCCGATGAGGCCCAGGACTCCTATGAGTACTGGTGCAATGAGCGTTACCAGTGGTACCTGGATCACGGCATTCCGGCTGACGAGCTTCGCCTTCGGGCGCACGACAGTGACGAGTTGTCGCACTACTCATCGGCTACTTCCGATGTGGAGTACTTGTTCCCGTGGGGCTGGGACGAACTCGAAGGAGTCGCCAATCGGGGCGACTATGACCTCACCCAGCATGCGGAGGCCTCCGGCGAGAAGCTGGAATGGTTCGATCAGGCGGAGAACGTGCGCTGGCGGCCATATGTGATTGAACCTGCGGCTGGTGCGACCCGAACCGCAATGGCTTTTCTGATGGCCGCGTATCACGAAGAAGAAGTTCGCGGTGAGACACGTGTGGTCCTCCGGTTCCATCACCGGATCGCGCCCTACAAGGTTGCCGTCCTGCCACTGTCCAAGAAGCCGGAACTGGCAGGTCCGGCCTCTGAACTGGCAGCCGACCTTCGTGGCAGCTTCATGTGTGACTACGACGCGACCCAGTCGATCGGCCGCCGTTACCGCCGACAGGACGAACTGGGAACGCCTTACTGTGTCACCTACGACTTCGATTCCCTGGAAGATCACGCAGTCACCATTCGTGATCGTGATTCCATGGAACAGGAGCGGATCGACATCAGCCAGGTCAGGGCTTACCTGACGGAGCGATTTACCTGAGCCATGGAGAAGGGAGTGCTGCGTGGGCATCGTCGATGAGGACGTAGCCCGGGTTCGTCAGCAGACGGATCTGGTCGCGCTCATTTCGCAGTACACCCAGCTCAAGAAAGTCGGCCGACGGTGGAGCGGGCTCTGCCCCTTCCACTCCGAGAAGACGCCAAGTTTCTCGGTGAATCAGACCGATGGCCTGTACTACTGCTTCGGCTGCAAGGTCTCCGGCGACGCCATCACTTTCCTGCGCGAGATGGAACACCTTGACTTCGTCGGAGCCGTTGAGACGTTGGCAGCCCGCTCCGGAGTGCAACTCCGCTACACCGACAAGGGCGGGGGAGAGGAACGCAAGAAGAAGGAACACCTTCACGACCAGATGGAGCGGGCGGTTGAGTGGTACCACGAGCGACTGAGGGCCGGTCCCGATGCCCGGGCTGCTCGGGCCTACCTCCGTAGTCGTGGATTCGATGCTGACGCCGTGGCTCGCTACAAGATCGGCTGGGCACCGGACGCCTGGGAGGAACTGACCCGAGCTCTCAAGTTGTCCAAGGATGACCTCGAAGGCACAGGTCTGGGAATGCTCAACAGGAGAAATCGGCTTCAGGATTTCTTCCGAGCCCGCATTTTGTTCCCGATCTTCGATGAACGTGGCCGCCCGATCGGATTTGGTGGACGAAAGCTGCCCGAAGCCGAAGGACCCAAGTACCAGAACTCGCGGGACAACAAGCTGTATCACAAGTCCCAAGCGCTCTACGCGCTGAACTGGGCCAAGGCAGACGCCGTTCAGTCAAGTGAAATTGTCATCTGTGAGGGCTACACAGATGTGATCGGATTCAACCGGGCCGGGGTGGATCGAGCCATTGCCACATGCGGAACTGCCCTCACCGAAGACCACGTGCGGATGCTTGCCCGATTCACGCGCCGGCTGGTGTTGGCTTATGACGCAGATGAGGCCGGCCAGTCTGCAGCCGAGCGCGTGTACGAATGGGAACAGAAACACGAGGTTGGTTTCTGGGTGGTTGACCTGCCTCCCGGAACCGACCCGGACGAGCTGGCCGCCGAGGATCCGGTGGCTCTGCGGTCCGCACTCGAAAACGCCCGACCCTTTCTCGAGTTCCGGGTGGAGCGCGTCTTCGCTGCCGCTGATCTGGACTCGGCTGAGGGTCGTGCAAAAGCGGCCAATGAGGCCCTTGGCGTGATTGCGGAACACCCCGATCCCCTTGTTGTGGACCAGTACCTGATGGACGTTTCGCAGCGCAGCCGCATCGATATTGATCAGCTTCGCACCGGCCTGACCCGAGCGCGTCGGACCACTCGGGCGGAGGCGGAGCCGCCGCGTCCCGAAGAGGACTATCGCCACGAACCGTCTGATGAGGACTACCGATCCCGAGGATTCCCCGAATTGCCCGAGGGAGCGGAACGCGAGGCCTTGAGGTTGATCATCTCGGAGCCGAAGAGCGCGCAGGATCTGGATCTGAGTCTCTTCAGCCATCCGACGGCCAGAGCTGCATTCGAAGTACTCGCGAAATCGGGCAGCCTGGCTGAAGCAGTTGAATCCGCGGATCCGATGGTGGCGGAGGAGTTGAGGAAGATCTCCGTTGAACAGATGGAGGTCGACGCCCTTGACGCCTTGGGAAGACTCGCAACTGAGGTTGCTCGATCTGAACTGGTGGAACTGGAGCACGATGCACGCGAATCCCCGGACCCGCTCGAGTACGCGGAGTCGATCGGCTACCTCAAACGCACTATCGACGATCTCAGACATCCGAATTCCGGGATGGAACCGGTAGGTGAGTTGCTAGATTGGCTGAGGATTCGGCGCGAACCTTGACCTCGAGGCTCGAGCCCGGGAACGGAGTACGGGAGCACGCATGGTGACAGTTTGGGATCGTGTATCTGAAGCGGACGTGTCGGAGCTTCAGTCACTGGCAGATTCCAACGGCGGTCAGGTGTCACTCGATGATGCGCTCAGTGCCTTGCGAATGGAGATGACACAAGAGGTTGTCGACGACACCCGGGTGTTCTGGGCCAGCAGGCAAGTCACGGTCCGCGTGGACGTGGAACCGGAAGAGGATCCCGGTGCCGAGGTCGGCGACACGGCCCCCACCGAGGACACGGACCCGGCCGAAGCTTCGGTCCGTGCCGGTGTTCAGGGTGAGTCTTCGGAAGTCGAGCCAGTACCCGAAGAGCCGCCCCCTTCGACGATCGAAGGGATCGATGACGAGGCAGTTCGGGAGGAGCGCCTCCGTGGCTCCCGAACGCAGAGACTGCGCGGCGGATCCGCTGCGGGTGGCGTCGGATCGACCGCCGATCCTGTGAAGATGTATCTGCGTGAGATTGGTCGGGTCCCTCTGCTGAGCGCGGCGGAAGAGGTCTCACTGGCAAAACGTATTGAAGTGGGCATACACGCTGAGGAGAGGATGGCCGACCTCAACGCATCGGGCGAGGTCGAGGACTTGAGTCCGCGTGAAAGGGCTTCCCTTCGCCGGACCATGCGTGACGGCGAGCGCGCACACAGCGAGTTGACTCAAGCCAATCTCCGTTTGGTTGTGTCGATCGCCAAGCGATACATGGGCCGGGGAATGCCGATGCTCGATCTGATCCAGGAGGGGAACCTGGGTTTGATGAGAGCAGTGGAGAAGTTTGATTACACGAAAGGTTTCAAGTTCTCCACGTACGCCACCTGGTGGATTCGCCAGGCGATAACCCGTGCGATCGCCGATCAGGCCCGGACGATCCGGATACCGGTTCACATGGTGGAGTCGATGAACAAGGTTCACCGGATCCAGCGTCAACTCTCCCAGGAACTCGAGCGTGATCCGACGGTTGAGGAACTTGCGGACAAAGCTGATCTGACCGTGCCCAAGATTCGCGAGATCCATCGCATCTCACAGGATCCGCTCTCTCTGGATTCCCCGGTGGGGGAAGAAGATGACAGCTTCCTGGGAGATTTCATCGAGGATCAACAAGTTGCGATGCCAGCCGACGTGGCGACGGCCAACTCGTTGTCCGAACAACTCAGCGATGCCCTGAACGAGCTGTCAGATCGTGAAAAGGAAGTAGTGCGCATGCGTTTTGGTCTCGACGGGGGTCGGCCAAAAACCTTGGAAGAAGTCGGTCAACGTTTTGGTGTCACCAGGGAGCGAATCCGCCAAATCGAATCGAAGACTCTTGCGAAGCTTCGCCACCCGCACCGCCGACAGAAGCTCGAGGACTACCTCGAGGCTGACTGACCCAGCAGTCGAAATCCGGTGTGGCCGACGTGGAGAACACAGGTACTCGACTCGGTCAGTTCTGGTGGTAGTGAGGCTGGCAAAAGCTGGGACTGAGCTTCGTTCAACTTTCGTTCGGGCGCGTGAATGCACCGATCCTGTGTAGGGGTCGGTGTGTTCACTGAACGGTTTGGGGTTTGGTTGTTGGTTGGTGTTCAGGCCGCGTTGTGGCGGCCTGGTTGTTGGGGCGGGTCGTCACCTTGGGTGTTGTGATGTGGTTCGCCTGTATCGGTCCGGCTGTCAGGCGGTTTGTGCTCTGGCTCGGCGGTGCGGGTGTGTGGTTGTGATGGTGGGGTGGGTTTGCCGTGGCGTTGGCTAGCGATGTTGTGGCCGGTGGGTGTGATCCAGGTGAAGGTTTGGTCGGCGTTGGTGGTCATGGTCCAG
>JAUXGW010000382.1 GCA_030621865.1 Actinomycetes bacterium | reverse complement strand
TGCCCGTCACCAATACGTCCGGCACCACGGCATCGTGTTGCCAGGCCCACATTTGCCCGGTGCGACCCAGTCCCGTCTGGACTTCGTCGAGGATCAGGCCGGCACCCGTTTGGTCACAGAGGCGGCGGACACCTTCGAGGTACCCGGCGGAGGGAATCGGCATGCCGAGTGTCGCCGGGATCGGTTCGAGGAGCACAGCGGCGGTGTTCCCGTCGACGGCCGCGGTCAGCGCGTCGAGGTCGTCGAATGGCACTTGGCTGAATCCCGCCAGGTTCGGTCCGAAGGCGTCGCGGTATTGCGGATCACCCGCCGCAAGAGCGAGGCCGGTGTGTCCGTGGTAACCGCCCTCCATCGAGATGACCCCCGTTCGTCCGGTTGCTGCACGGGTCACCTTGATCGCAAGGTCGACTGCTTCACCTCCGCTGACCCCGAACACCACTCCGCTGAGCGCGTCGCCTGTTGTCGCCGAGAGTCGCTCCGCCAGCCGCGCCCGGTGGCCGCTCACCAGGTGATGGTTGCCGATGTCGAGGTGATCCAGTGCCTGGCGGACGGCTTCGAGTACGGCTGGGTTCCGGTGTCCGAGGTTGAACACGCCGCCGTTGCAGTGGCAATTGAACCATTCCCGCCCATCGAATTCGTCCGCGAAAGCAGGTCCGCTGCGTTGACCCATCACGGCGTCGAATCCGACACTTTCGAAGAACGCGGCCTTGCCGCCGTTGACGTGTGTTCCGAACGACTTGAACAGCGCCGCGCGGTCGGGATAGCTGGGCATGTGACTCCTCGGTTCAGTCACAGCATGTCATCCGGAGACGACGAGTGGAGTCCCAGCGCAGACACGAAGATGGTCGCCATGATCCGGATCCATAGGTCGGTGGCGAAGTGTCAGGACATCAATTCGCGAGTATCAGACCGCTGGGGTCAGACCGCGTGCGCCACATCGCTGGTGTCAGACCGCGTGTGCCACATCGCTGGTGTCAGTCCGCGTGCCTCAGACGTTGCGTCGGTAACGGCCACCCACCTCGAAGAGCGCACTGGTGATCTCACCGAGTGTGCAGTGGCGAACCGCACCCATGAGCGCATCGAAGGTGTTGGTCCCCTCGAGAGCGGCGCTGCGAAGCTTCTCGAGCGCGGGCTCGCGTTGTTGGCCATGAGCGGCCTGGAACTCGCGGAGTCGCCGAATCTGATCGTGTTTCTCCGCGTCGTCCGACCGGCGCAGCTCGATTTCGGGTCGTTCGGAGGGCTCAGAATCGGCTGGCATGAAGGTGTTGACTCCGACGATCGGCAGGGTTCCATCGTGCTTGCGATGTTCGTAGAGCATTGACTCGTCCTGGATGCGGCCCCTCTGGTAGCCGGTCTCCATTGCTCCGAGCACGCCGCCGCGTTCGTTGATCCGGTCGAGCTCGCCGAGCACTGCGGCCTCCACGAGATCGGTGAGTTCTTCCACGATGAAGCTGCCCTGCAACGGGTTGTCGTTGCCGGCCAGGCCCCACTCGCGGTTGATGACCAGCTGGATCGCCATCGCCCGGCGCACGGATTCATCTGTGGGTGTGGTTATCGCCTCGTCGAAGGCGTTGGTGTGCAGGCTGTTGGCATTGTCGTAAATGGCGCACAGGGCCTGGAGCGTGGTGCGGATGTCGTTGAAGGCCATCTCCTGGGCGTGCAACGACCGCCCCGAGGTCTGGATGTGGTACTTCAGCTTCTGGCTGCGTTCGTTTGCGCCGTAGCGGTCGCGCATCGCGATCGCCCAGATCCTTCGGGCGACGCGGCCCAGCACCGTGTACTCCGGGTCCAT
>JAUXGW010000291.1 GCA_030621865.1 Actinomycetes bacterium | reverse complement strand
GCGTCCTGATCCAGTCCGCGTGTGGGTTCGTCCAGGCAGATCACTTCCGGGGCCGGGGCAAGGATGATGCTCAGGGCCAGGGCGAGGCGCTGACCCTCCGACAGGTCGCGAGGGTGTAGCGAACGGTCGATTCCCCCAACGAGTGAGTCCAGAACACCAGATGTGGTGCCCGGCGACAGGGCCGAATCCCGATCGGAGGTAACACACTCCTCCTCGACGGTTTCACAGAACAACAGGATTGATGAGTCCTGTGGGACCAATCCAACCTTGGCGATCAGTTGGTCCGGACGCACTGCAGCGGGATCCACTCCCGCGATCTCCACCCCTCCTCGCTGCGACTTCTTCATGCCGGCCAAGTGTGCGAGCAAAGTGGATTTGCCGGCTCCATTGCGACCCATGATCGCCACAATCTCTGATTTGTCGATGTTGAACTCGACATCTCGCAGCACCACATGGGACCCGTACGCCGCCGAGAGTCCGAAGACGCGAACCACTGGATCCGGGCTCGCGGGATCAGGATGATCAGACAGATCTCCGAAGTTGGGCGGACCAATCTCAGAGCCATCCAGCCTGCTTCGCAGACCCGATGCCAACCGGCGGGCGTTTCTCACCGTCAACGGTCTGGGTTCCCAGCCAACCAGTTCGCCAAGTCGTACCACGGGAGGTCTTGGCGACGGGTCCGCGATGTTCTCCTCCGGTGCACCGTGTGTCACCGGTTCGCCATTGCCCGGAATCAGGATTGCGCTGTCTGCGAACTGCACTACCCTCTCGAGTCGGTGCTCAGCCATGATCACGGTGAGTCCAAGGTCATGGACAAGCCGTTGCAAGGCCGACAACACCTCATCGGCAGCGGCGGGATCCAGGGCGGAAGTGGGCTCGTCGAGCACCAGCACACCCGGGTTGGCGGCCAACACCGCTGCGATCGCAACCCGTTGTTGTTGACCACCTGAGAGTTGATCCAGAGGTCGGCGTCGGAGGTCGGCGAGATCAAGCAGGTCGAGTGTGTCCTCGACCCGACGCCGCATCGTGTCCACCGGAACACCAAGGTTCTCCATCACGTATGCGAGTTCGTCTTCAACGTTGTCCGCCACGAAACTCGCCGCCGGATTCTGTCCGACCGTGCCAACCACGTCAGCAAGGTCTCGTGGATGATTCGTTGCTGTTGAGCGACCGGCCACCTCCACCTCACCGGTGAGGATCCCGCCGCTGAAGCGGGGAACGAGCCCGGAGATCGCCCGCAGAAAAGTCGATTTGCCGCTGCCGGTGGGTCCGATGACCAGCACGAACTCACCTTCGGGAATCTCCAGATCCACATCAACGAGTGTCGGTCGGTCGGCGTCGTTGTAGGTGAAACCCACGTCTGCGAATCGGACTGCGGCAGTCACTTCGAGACCTCGTCGATGCGTTCTGCTGCTGTGGAAGACGTTCCCGTTGGAGCCATTGCCGTGAAAGCTGCAGCAACCGGTTCAACGGCCGGTGGAGCGGTGATGACGGGGCTGATCAACAACAATGCGGCCACCACGGAGGGCACACCCAGTTCAGGCCAGCCCAGCGGAAAGGTGTCGGGAGAAATCTCGGCTCCCACCGCAGCGAAGCGGAACGACACGGCGGCTGCAATACCCGCCAGGCTCACCATCCACTCGGCGCCGAGCCAGCGATCAGGACGGTACACGGTTCGAACCGAGCCGCTACCGGCCAACCAGAGCGCGCCACCCACACCCGCGACTGCCAGCAGCGCTGCGGTCGGCCCAAGGAATCTGGGTGACGATGGAGCGAAGATCCCGTATGTGGATATCGCGGCACAGATCAGTCCGAGGGAACCCAGCACGTATGCGAGCCTTCGCCTGGAACTCGAAATCGCTGCGGCCCGCCCATATCCGCGGCCATCCATCGATGCGGCGCTGTCGGCGGCACGTTCCAGGGATCCCTCCAGCACGGGCATCACTGTGCCGCGGATTCCGCGGAAACCCGTGGGCCGACCACGTAATCGGCGGGCTTGGCGAACTCGGCTCGCCTCCAGCACCAGCTGCGGAGCCAGTGTCAGACCGATGCTCACCGCCACGCCTGCCTCATGGAGGATCTGCGGCATGGCCCGCAGCAGGCGATACGGACTCACCAGGGCATTCACGGCTCCGAAGCACACCAGAATCAGCGCCAGGCGCAGACCTTCGTAGAACGCGTTGATGAGGACCTCGAGGTAGACGGGTCCACCAATCTCCACTCCAACCATCCAGTCCGGCAGTTCCAGCGTTGGCAGTGAGATCAGGACCGTCGCTCCGAAGGAGGCGCCCATGACCACAGCCAGGAACATCCGCAGGAAGATCACGATCACGCCGAAACGGATGAATACCCTGATTGCTTCGTAACCGGAGCCACTGCGCCGCCTCTGAACGGCCACGGCAATCACTGCGGATCCGATCAGGACCAGACCGAGTGGGTTTCTGGTGCGGGAGACACAAATCGCTGCGGCGATCGCCCAGATCCACCAGGCGAAGGGATGCAACTGCCGGGCTTGCAGAGGCCATCGACGTGGAGTGGATTGCGTCGAATCAGGATCACTGATCGCAAGGCGGTCCGGCCTCCGCACTCCCCTCGACGTCCGAGGGTTACTCACTCCGGAGGTGCGGTCCACTTGCGCCTCTGTACGAACAGCGCCGCACCAAGGGCACTCATGAGCACGAGAACCACGATCACCCCGACGGGCGAACCCGAGCCTTCGTTGTTGTTGTCACCATCGGAATCCGCCGACACACTCGCGAGGTCGCCCCCGACTTCTTCGGCGTTCGACTCGGTGCCATCTTCAGCCGACTCTGCGGAATCCGGGTTCTTCGATGGATCACCGTCAGGGTCCGCGTTCTCTGAGTCCCCTCCATTGTCTGATTCTTCGTCTGGCTCGGAACCCGCGGATGACGCGTCGGCGTTCGCATCCGCGACCGCTGGTCCCGGAAGTCGGAGGCCAAGCGGTC
>JAUXGW010000075.1 GCA_030621865.1 Actinomycetes bacterium | reverse complement strand
CCGATGAGGGCGAGGCACCCTCTGAAGCTGCAACCGAGGAAGCTATAACCGAGGAAGCTGCAACCGAGGAAGCTACAACCGAGGAAGCTGCAACCGAGGAAGCTACAACCGAGGAAGCTCCGGCGACGGAAGCGGTTGCTGATGAAGCAATCGCCGAAGAAGTAGTTGCCGAAGAAGTAGTTGCTGAAGAAGTAGTTGCCGAGGAAGCCGCGGAGGAAGTTGTCTCCGAGGAGTCTTCAGAGGCCTGACCTCACAACCAGGCTCAACGGCTCGCGCGCAGACTCAACGGTTACGCGGTCGCGAGAATCACCACTGTCGCTTCTGGCGTTTGCTCGTTCGATGAAGTCTTCCGAGGAGGCCTTTGGCGCTTTCGTCGATCTCGGTGGCCGGTTTTGCCCAACTGCGTCGCCAGGAATCGAGATCGGGTCCACGCATCGATGGTGAGTCCCCGGCGTGGGCGCGCAGTCTGGCCGTGTACCAGTCCGTTTGGCGTTCGTCAGCGATCATTTCCATCGCAGCTTCGATTCGTTCGGCGAACTTGCGCGAATCCTCTGATTCCCCAGCAGCGAGTGGTTCGCCGAAACTCAGGTGTACCCGTCGCGGGTCCGGGCGCCTGGAGCCTTTCGGCAACACCCGATCTGTTCCGTCGATGAAGATCGGAACCACTGGCACGTCGCAACGGCACGCGAGGTAAGCCGCGCCACCTTTGTGAGCCTGACCCCATCCGTCCGGGCTACGTCCGCCCTCGGGGAAGATGACCAGCGACCAACCGTCGTCCAGAAGGTCAGCTGCTCCAATCGCCGAACGGCGCGAAACGCGATGTCGCTCCATCGGGATGGCACCCCATACCCATGCGTTGATGACTGCCTTGGGCCGTGTGTCGAAGAAGTAGTCGGCTGCTCCGGCCACCACCAGGCGGTGACGGAAACGACGCGGGATGGCCATCTGGATCAGTGACGTGTCGAGGTGGCTGTGGTGGTTCGCCACAAAGATGAGCGGCCCGTCCATCTCCGCGATGCGGTCCCTGTTGTGGATCACCGGAGCACAAAGGCTGCTCACCACCGCTCGGCCAAGCGTCTCCGTGGCGGCAATCCGTGTCCAGCGGGCAACCGGTTTGCGGGCCCAGGCGGTGTCATACCGGTCCTGCAGGTCCGGGCCGGGGAGGGACTCAACTTCAGTCGGTGTGGGTGCCGAACTCAGTGGAAACCTGGGCCGGGGGAGTGTTGGGCGCACGTGGATCAGCTCACATCTGCCATGGCCAGCGGAGGGTTCTTGAAGTAAGTGATGCTCGGCTGGTGGCCGACCGTGTCGGAGGCGATCTCCAGTGCGTCGGCCAAGGTGGATGCCGGTCGGTAGCCGAGCCTGCGAACAGCCTCGGGATTGCCTCCAACTATCACGACATCACCCAGGTGGGACCGTGCGTGGGCACCCCAATACCACATGTAGAACGGATGAACTCCGTGGTAGGCGTATCCGGTGCGGTACAGATGGCGGTACCATTCGTCTTCGGCGTATCGCTTCTCGAAGTCCCGCTCCATCACCTCGGGGTCGGTTGTTGTGGTCAGGACTTCTTCGTAGAAGTCGATGTAACTCGGATGGTTCACCGGACTGAACTCGGGTTCTGTCGGATGGCTGAGTATGAGCACTCCTCCTTCGCGCACAAGGGGTCTGCCGCGATACATGTTGAACATGTATCCGAGGCCCAGACAATGCACGAGGATCGGATTCATGATCGAGTTCACGTTGTAGGGACAGATGTAGGGAAGCCCGAACATCAAGATGTCGGTCTGGCCTTCCACGGGCACGATCTGCTGGTCGAACACGTTGCTGGTGGTGATCTCGTGAACGGCGGTGACCTCGCCGGCCTGCACGGAGGTGAGTCCGTACGGTGCCCGCCATCCCTGCATCGAGCGGCGCCGCAGCGACGGACTCATCCGGTCCAGACTTGCCCTCAGGCCGATGAATGTGGCCCGGTCCCTGGCCGACCATTCCCATTCCCGTTTCCCGAGCACCTCGAGAGCGCCATCACCGTAAAGGTCGTTGTTCACCGTGGTTTCGATCTGAAAGACCTTCACTCCGGCCTCCCTAAGAACTTCACCCTGACGCCAGTTGCGCGTATGGAGTTCCGAGTTCTCCCGGTCCATGAAGGACTTGCTGTGGAGCATCGTGTGGACATTGTGGTGATGGCGGAGCGCTTGGTAACCCGAGAGTCCGGTGGCCGTCGATTTCCAGCCACCATCCATGGAAACGAGGTTCAGGTTCACATAGATCACGAGGTCGCTCTCGGCAGCCCGTCTGGAGATCTGCACTTCCTCGCCGTGATCCGTTTCACCGATCAGAACCAGCCCGTCAGGATCTTCGGCGTCATGGTTGTAGAGCTGACCACGGGGAGCGAAAGCGTCGTACACCCGGTCGCCCACGGCATGGCGCAGCTCTTCTTCGGTCATCCGCCTGTGCAGGGCAAGCGCAGCAATCAGATGAATGTCATCCACACCAACCTCGGCCGCGATGTCCAGCACAGCCTCCATGACCCGCTGGCGGACATCCGGTCGCTTCATTTGTGGCAGGGGTAGCGATATGTCGTCGAAGGCAATCGTGAGAACCATGTCCGCGTGCAGAAGTTCGCGCAGGGGTTCCGAGTCAATCGGGTTCTCCAGCGCGTCGCGAATTGCTGCGTCCGGATCATCGATGGGTTTCAGTGGTTCGGGCGGATAGATCACGCGGGAACGGCCTGCCGGCAGCTTCTCGAGCCGGAGCTGTTCTCCGTGGTGCATCAGCACCGGAGCAGTTGATCTATCCACTTCGAGGACCAGGCCGGGCCTCGATCGGTACTGTCGGGTCAACGGGATCCCCTTCTCGGGTCGATTGCAATTTTCACCGCACCTCGCGAACCTGCGGAAGCGGCATGCGAAATTGCGTCGGCGTATCTGTTCATCGGGTACACCGCAGTCAGCATCCGCTGGAGGTCCGCCGCTGCGATCAGCTCCGCAGCGAGATCGAACGTCCGGTACTGCCGGCCGCTGATCATCTCCCGGCCGTAGGTGTAGGCGCCGCGCAGGTTGATCTCGCGTTGCCACAGCGCTGTCAGGTCGATGGTGGATTTTCCGGGCATACCCATGAGGATGACCCGACCGGTGGGTTTGGTGATGCTGATGGCCGATTCGATGCTCGCGGGCGAACCAACGCAGTCGATGGTCACGTCCACGCCTGTGGCGAGACGGGCGTTGGATCCTCTTCCGAGTATCTGTGACCCGGTGATGCGGCGTGCGGCTCTCAGGATCTCTGAGGGCGCAACGGTGCGGCACTCGGCCAGGGAGTGGGCCAGTTGGGTTTGCTGCGGGTATTTTGCCGCCACCAGCAGCGTCGCAGGTGGAGTCCATCTCGCCAGCGCCGCAACCACGCCGAGGCCCATGGTTCCGGCGCCTATGACCGCGGCGAGTTCGTCGGGCTGGACCTGGGCGGCAAGGGCGGCATGGGTTGCACATGCCATCGGCTCGATCAGCACGGCGGCTTTGTCGCTGAGGTCATCCGGCACCGGATGCAGCTGGCTCTGGTGGGCAACCATCGATGTCGACCAGCCGCCGCCCGTGTCGCAGCAGAATCCGCTCTGCAGACCTTCGGACACCTGGCCGTGCGCGAGGTTGCCGCAGTTGCCAAGATCGCCGCGGGCGCACGGGGCACAGACCGGCTGGACGCCGCGTGCGACACATCCCAGAACTGGCTCCACGACCACCCGGGCGCCGTCGTGGTCCGCGACAACCTCGTGGCCGGGCACGAACGGCATGGACACGATCGGGTCGAACCAGCGTGAGGAGCGACCATCCACAGCCGCAAGGTCCGAGGCGCAGATACCGGACAGATGTGGTGCAATCCGCACCCAGCCGTCGGCCGGCAGATCGAGTTCCGGAAGCCGGGTCTTCAGCTTGAGCGGACCCACGGATCCGCCCGATCCGGGTTTCCACTGTGAAGCGATCCGCGCCGCACCGAAGCGTGCGATGTTGCGCTCGAAGACGATCGATTCGCGGCCACGGCTCATTGGTTCGCTCCCGTCCAGCGAGGAGCCAGCGGCAACAGGGTGGGCTTGTGACCCTTGGCCGTAGTGAATTCTTCGATCAGCCATCCGCGCTTGCGGGCAATGGTGGCAAGGCGAGGCTCGGGATTCACCGCAACCGGGTATCCGACTGCGTTGAGCATCGACAGATCCGACGAGGAATCGGCATAGGCAACTGATTCCGCGGGATCCAGGCCATGTACGGCGCAGATTTCCTCGATTGCCGTTGCCCGTGCTTCAGCAGTTGGTGGAGCGCTCCTGAGGTGACCGGTCAACACGGTCCTTCCGTTGCGCTGTTCCTTGGTGGAAACAGCGCAGATCACGTCATCGAAGAGGGGACGGATCGGTTCCACCACGATGTCCAGCGCTCCGGTGATCAGCACAGTTCGGTGCCCGAGGCGCCGGTGTTGCCTGACACGGCGAATCGCTTCGGGAAAAGCACGGTCCAGGAGCAGTCGACTGAAGGCTTCAGCACTGTCCTGGGTGACCTCATCGAGGGGAGCCCCTTCGTAACGCCGGTAGAACTCGCGAAGGAAGTCCGATCGGTCCCGACGGTCCGCCGCCATGAGTGACGGTGCTTCGGCGAGGAGGCGACCCACCAGGCGGACCCGGTCGATCTTGTCGAGTCGGCGGCTTGCCAACCAGGCGTAGGAGGCAACCACGTTGGAGGCAATGAGTGTGTTCTCGAGGTCGAAGGCGGCCAGGTGGCGTTTCTCCGAGAGAACCTGGGATCGCAGACGCCGCGACCGTTGATCGGGATCCTTGCGGGTGGGCTTCAGTGATGCCCGACCGTGTTTGACCACCGAAGGGATATGCGTCTCCGCGATGTAGGTGGGCCAGTCGATGACTGCCGGATCCACACCCAGTTCCAGTAACCGGTCGACGCCGTAGATCGCTTCACACTCGGTGTAGGCGCCATACAGCTTCACGAAATCCAGGGCACGTTGCGCCTCACTGCGCTTTGACTCGAGATCAGCACCCCACTCAGCGGCTTTGCCGCGCAGGGGCAGCGATGAGACAACCCTTTCGATTTTCTTCAGCGCGGTGGTGGCGGTGGTCAGCTGTCGTTCCACTCGCCCGCGACCTGGGAATGACCAGTCGGGAACGATGATTGGCTGGCCGTGATCGTCATGGATCGGTGTGGCTGTGAACCAGTCGCGCACCTCATCCACCAGCACTTGGTAGTGAAGCGGGTTCCGTGATCCGGAGGCCACCTGAATGATGTCGGGGTCATGGGTGGAATCCGGCTGTGGGTTCTGGGCCGCAGCCACGATGGCTGACACGACCAGATCCACCGGGATCACGTCGATGATCCCCTCGGGAACACCCGGGAACTCCTTCAGCAGTCCGCGGGCATAGGAGAGGATGATCGGTTCGGCCATGCGGAACCCGCGGATCCAGCCCGGCCTGGGCAATTCCAGGGCGGACTCGATGATGGACGGCCGAACGATGCTGAGTGTTGCCGGGCCACCTTCACCGAAGCCGGCCAGAGTCTCGGTGAGCGCCACTTCGCCCAATGCCTTGCTGAGAGCGTAGGCGTCGGGCCAACCCAGTGAACGGGCTCGGGCCCGCCCGGCCTCGACCATCTCGTCGGCAACCCAGTCGCGCCGCATCTCCTCGGTCTTGTCTGCCAGCAGTGGTCCTCCGGCCGGACCGATTTCGCTGCGGGCGTCGGCGTGGAAGCCGTCGAGTCGTTCGGGTGTGCGGCTCCGTGCGTCCACATCACCCCGGGTGCGTCGAGACGCCGTTACCTCGGCTCTCCAGTCGATGTCGCCGAAGAAGGGATTGGCGGTAACCGGTTCCTCGGCTGCGTCACCGCGTTTGTTGCCCGCCACATAACACGTGCTGACCACGACCAGGTGCGGACGGCTGCCGGCCGCTCGAATCGTTTCCGCCAGTCGGACCGGGCCGAGCAGGTTGATTTCAACTGCCCGATCAAGTGGGGCGTCGAATGCCACGGTTGCGGCGGAATGAATCACGGTGTCACATTCTGCGAGCGCCTCGAGTTCGCCGGGGTCAAGCCCGAGACCGTCGGCTCCGACGTCTCCGCTGACCACGTGTATCCGGCTGGTGAGATCCTGGAACGTCTCGTCGCCGACCTCGGCGCGTAATGGGTCGAATGCGTTGTTGCGCAGGATTTCGCGCTTCATGCGATCCACGGCTGATCGTCGTCGTCCGTCGCGAATCAGAAGCACAACTTTCGCAACGTCCAGTCGCAGCAGTCGTTCGAGTACTGCGGTTCCCACGAATCCCGTTGAACCGGTGAGGAAGATCGTTCGTCCAGCCAGTGATTCCGGAAGCTGGGTTGTTCGGTCCTTCGGGTTCACGACGGACTGACCTTATGGGCTGAGCGTTGCTGATGGCGCTCCAGTGCCAGGTTCACCAATTGATCGATCAGGTCCGGGTAGGTCAAGCCTGTCGCCTGCCACATCTTCGGGTACATGGATATGGGCGTGAACCCCGGAATGGTGTTCACCTCATTGACCAGAACGTCATCGCCGCGCAGGAACATGTCGACTCTTGCCATGCCGCTGCAACGCAAGGCCTTGAATGCTGCGATCGCCGTGGACCTCATGCGATCCGATGTGTCGGCCGGCAGATCTGCCGGCACGACCGTCTCGGAGGTTCCGGCGAAGTACTTGTCCTCGTAGTCGTAGAAGTCCGCGGTGGTGACTATCTCGCCCAGTTGTGAGGCCAGCGGCTGATCGTTGCCGAGCACACCACATTCGATCTCGCGGGCTTCAATACCTTCTTCGAAGACAACCAGGTCGTCGTAGAGGAACGCTTCGGTTGCCGCGGCTTCGAGCTGTGCCGCCGTGGTGACCTTGCTGATTCCGATGGATGAACCCATGTTTGCCGGTTTCACGAAGACGACCGGACCCAACTCGGCGAGAACCCGGTCCGCCGAGAGGTCCGCCAAGTCGGTTCTGGGCAGGGGGAGCCACCGGGCCTGTTGGATTCCGTGAGCCTGCAGGACTGTCTTGGCCATCACCTTGTCCATGGCCACTGCCGATCCCAGGACTCCGGACCCAACATAGGGAATGCCCGCGAGCTCCAGCATTCCCTGAACGGTCCCGTCTTCCCCGTTGGGCCCGTGCAGGATGGGCAGTACGACCGTTGCAGTGGCGCCGGAGTTCAGTACGGCGCTTGGTTCGACTGAAGTTCCCTTTGCCGGCACCGACTCCGGCAGTTCCTGCGGTCGACCCGCAGCGAGTAGCGCCGCCGCTTCATCAGCAGCGACCCAGTTTCCGCTTTCGGTGATGCCGATCGGGATCAATTCGTACTTCGACGGGTCTGCTGCGCGCAGGACGTGGCTGGCAGAAACACAGCTGATCGCGTGTTCCGCGGATTGTCCACCAAAGAGCACTATCAGCCGCGTTCTCTGATGCGCATCTCCGGATTCAGCCATGAGCGGGCAGTCTATTGCGCTCCGGGGAGCACAAACACTGCCGCTGCGGTGCATCACCGCCCGGTCGCCGGCATCCTCACCGGAACGATCACGGTGCCCAACGAGATACCGGCACCCGAGTCCTACACGGTTCTCACAACGGGAATCGGCGGCGCAACCAGTCGGCCAGGAGTGGATCCACGATCACCGTTCCGTCCGCCGTGTTCTGCAGAAAGCCATTGCCGGTGAGTGCCTCGATCGCTGCACTTGCGGTACCCGGAGCCAGGTTCACAGCGTCCGCAGCGGTGCCATAGATGCTGCCCCCGGCTGCAAGAACTCGCAACGTCTTCTGATGCCCGGTCGGCAACAACGCGTGCAAACGTTCCGAGCCGGCGTCCACTGTCGCCCGGACCTCGCCGAGAGCCGTCTCCCAGGCCTGATCGGTGGCGACCTCTCCGGACTCGGTTTGTTGCCACACGGCGTCGGCCAGCTGCATCGCCCTCTGCGGATGTCCGTCGGCCAACGAAACGATCCTGGCGGCTGATCCGCCCGGATCGCGACCCGTGTCTTCAAAACCGTCCCGGATGATGTCGAGCACCTCCAGGTCGGTGAGGGGACCGATCTCCACCAGATCCGCCTGCGCGAAGAAGGGCTGGGCCCTGTCCGAGAAGAGCAGGCGCATGGTGGAGGGATCGGAACCGGCGAAGACGATTCCCATGTCCCGGTAATGGTGTTGTAGCGCCGTGCGCAATATCGACGTAGCCCCCTTGGCGTTCGCGAGTCCCGAAAACTCGTCGAACACCACGATGATGTCATTGCGTTCTGCCGTCTTGACGAGCACATCCAGCAACGTCCAGAGCAGGGCAACCGGCTCCGGCCTGTCCCGTTTCGATTTGGACAACTCCACTCCCACAACTCCGAGGCGAAGCGAGATTCCTCCGGCCACCGTGTCCAGAACCTTGCGGAGCGGTCCCCTGGTGCTGGCCAGCCCACGATCCAGCGCGGCAGCAACATCAGCCATCGAGGTGAGTCCGTAGAAGTCGATCCAGATGGGTTCGGGGCCGACTTGTTCCAGATCCGCCGTGACCCGTCGCAGAAGGCTCGTCTTTCCGTATCGTCTGGGGCCCAGGAGCGCAGTGACCCGCCGTTGCATCAGTCGCTCGGCAAGATCGGCCCGCAGCTCATCGCGGCCTGTCACTTCGCCAGGCTTCAATGGACCTTGGTAGGGGAATGGACTTTGTTCCATGGAGTCAATGATACTCCATTCAACCGAGTAACTCCTTGGAGTATTCGACCTGATGGCGCCCGATCCTGCTAACCCATGTCAAAACCTCCGGGAACGTTGATTCGTTGCCTCATCTAAAACCCCCGGATGGTCCGATGCGTTGAAGGTTCGGTTGATCTTGCGGTGCATCTTCGCCTGTATGACCTCGCGGGTGAGGCAAATCGGGTGATGCACGAGCGCAGTCGTTCGGCATGTGATGATTCTGGAATGGAATTCACCGCATCGCGCCTCGCAGCGGATCTGGGAGGAACCCTGTGGGGTGACGACGCCAGGATCAGCGGTCTCGCCATCGATTCGCGGATCCTGCAGCCAGGTCAACTCTTTGCCGCAATCGAGGGCGACCGGGACGGTCATGATTTCGTGCCCGCAGCCAGACAAGCCGAAGCAGGTGCGGTTCTGGTGGCCAGGATGATTGACGACGGTCCTTCCATTGTCGTTCCGGATGTTTCGATGGCACTCACCCGCCTGGCCGGACTCGCTCGCCGGAGATTGCCGGAGTTCGTGGTCGGGGTCACGGGATCGGTCGGCAAGACGACCACCAAGGATTTGCTCGCCGCGGTGCTGACCGAGCGCTTCAAGACGGCAGCTTCCCCCGAGTCGTTCAACAACGAGTTGGGTGTGCCGCTGACCTTGGCCAACGCCCCCGATGACACTGAAACCGTCGTGGTGGAAATGGGGGCGCGCGGGCACGGCCACATCTCCCACCTGTGCTCCATGGCTCTGCCCACAACCGGGGTGGTGACCACCGTGGAGGCGGTACACACCGAATACCTGGGCTCGATGGAGCAAGTGGCGATGGCAAAGCGGGAACTGATCGAGTCCCTCCCGCCCAATGGGCTGGCGGTTCTCAACGCCGACAATCCGCTGGTGGCCGCGATGGCGGAACACACAAGGGCAGCAACGGTCTTCTTCGGTGGATCCGCAGGGGCCAACGTTCGTGCCACAGGAGTTGAGTTCGATGCTGACCTGCGTGGCCGATTCCGCCTCGAGTCCGAGTGGGGGAGTGCAGAGGTGGAGATGGGCACAAGAGGTGCCCACAACGTGTCGAATGCCCTTGCCGCGGCGGCAGTCGGTCTGGCTTCCGGGGTGTCCGTGGAGGCTGTGGCTGCGGGACTGTCCAGTCCGATCGGCTCCAAATGGCGCATGGAACTCCTGCGGACTCCCGATGGTGTCGTGGTGCTCAACGATTCCTACAACGCGGGCCCGGCTTCGATGAAGGCAGCAATGCTCTCCCTGGCGGAGCTTCCGCCGCCTCGACGGATCGCGGTGTTGGGAACGATGGCGGAGCTCGGGGATCGAGCGGCCGAGGAGCACCGACTGGTGGCGGACCTGGCGAAAGCCCAAGGCAACGAGGTGATCGCCGTGGGGACCGACCTGTACGGACGACCGGCCGATGCGGCCGACGCAGACGAGGCCGCGGAATTGTTGTTGCGGCGCCTGGGTGAGAGCGACGCCGACACCGCGGTTCTCATCAAGGGTTCGAGGGTCGCGGGGCTGGAAGTGATCGCCGACGCTCTGGGCGCGAGCGACTCCACAACCCCGCGTGACACCTAGAATCTGGGGTTCAGCCGGAATCAGCTGATTGCGGTCGATGGTGCTCGGATCAGTCCGGGTCCACAACAGGAGGTCATTGTGATCAAGGTGGCAGTTCTGGGTGCAGGCGGCCGTATGGGACAAACGGTCTGTGCTGCGGTGTCGGCTGATCCCGATACCGAGCTTGTGGCCGCCGTGGA
>JAUXGW010000194.1 GCA_030621865.1 Actinomycetes bacterium | reverse complement strand
TACGTGCGAAGCAATCCTGATGAGCCGCGCCACCGCGGCATCAGCGCGCTGATCGTCGACATGGACACGCCGGGCGTCGATGTGCGTCCGCTCGTGAACATGGGCGGCATGACCGAGTTCGCCGAAGTTTTCTTCGACGGTGTGGAAGTTCCGCGCTCGGCCCTGCTCGGCGAGTTGAATGGGGGCTGGGTGGTCACCCAGGGGGCGCTCGGTCACGAGCGGGCGACGATGTGGGTCGAGGCGGTTGCGCGCCTCGAGCGACTCGTGTCCGACCTGATCAGGCTCGCGCAGGCAACCGGGGGCTCAGGCGACGCACTGGTACGCGAGCGGTTGGCGAAGGCACACGAGCGTGTTTTCGCGCTCCGGTCGCTGGGACTCGCGAGTCTGACCGGCGACCCGCGGCGGCAGCTCGTCCTGAAGCTGGCCACCTCGGAGCTCTACACGGAGTTGCTGGATCTTGGATGCATGATCGGCGGATCACCGGCGATCACCGGAGAAGTCATGGCCGGTCGGGATTGGGCTCTGGATCTCCAGCGAGCGCTGGCCGGCACGATCGCGGGTGGAACCTCTGACATCCAGCGCGACATTGTCGCCCACCATGCCCTCGGGATGCCGCGTGGTTGAGGGCAGGTCTGCCTGTCAGGTCATCCTCACGTGGCCGCTTGCCTCCACGGTTCGGCTCAGTTCTCCGGCTTCGGCGGCGGTGAGCAGTCGGTAGACCGACTTTCGCGGGTCAGCGCGCCACCAGACGTCGTCAGTGGTTGCCCACGCATCGGCACGCAGCGGCTTCTTGTCGATCTTGTTCGTGCCGGTCGTGGGCAGCGACGGCGTCACGCGTACGAAACGGGGAGCCCATTTGGTTCCGAGATCTGCCTGGCTGCCAAGGAACGCCTCGAACGACGCGGGATCGAACTCGACCGACCCATCGAGTTCGATGCTGGCCATGACCTGATCCTCCGCGTTGCGTTCGTCGGGCACTCCGTACACCGCTATGCCCTTGATGCCGGCGAAGCGGGCGAGGATTCGTTCGATTGGTGCGGACGAGAAGTTCTCCCCGTCGACCCGGATCCAGTCGGCAGTTCGTCCGGCGAACCAGAAGACTCCATCGTCGTCGCGGTAGGCCAGGTCGCCTGACCAGTACCAACCGTTTCGCGTGCGTTCCGCCGCTGCGTCCTCGTTGTTGTAGTAACCCTCGAAGTTGTCCACCACGTTGCGCCCGACGAGTTCACCTATTGCTTCCCCCGCGTTGAGCAACTGGCCGTCGGCGTCGAACCGCGCCGGCGGGCATACGGCCTGGGTGTCCGCGTTGACGACGACAATGTCCTGATCCCCCAAGGCCATCCCCAGAGCGCTCTTCGAGACGTTTGGGGCCGGAGTGAGGATGATGGCGTTCTCGCTCGATCCGTAACCGGCGAAGACCGGGCACCCGAAACGTCGCTCGAACTCGGTCATGTCTGCTGCGGAGGACTCAGGCCCGAGCACGAAATTCAGGGGATTGTCCGCGTCGTCGGGTCGCTCGGGTGTTGCAAGGATGTAGTTGAGCACGCGGCCGATCGAGCTGAAGTAGGTGCAGCCATTTTCACGCACGTCGTCGAGGAAGCTGGACGCGGAGAATCTGCGGCGGAGTGCGATGGTCGCTCCGGAAGATATCGCCGGGAAGAAGTTCGCATTGAGGGCATTGCCGTGAAACAACGGCATCGCGCAGTAGGGCACGTCGGCTTGTGTGCAGAGCATCGAGTTGGCTGCCCCCGCCGCTCGCCCCTGGGTCATTCGTACGGCCTTGGGTGCGCCCGAGGAGCCCGAGGTGAAGAGCAGCAGGTAGAGGTCCCCGGGTCGAGGTGGCGCAGCGGGCTCTCCGCCCGACACGTCACGCAGGGATGATTCCCAGGCGGGCTGATCGGACTCCCGGATCCGGTCAGGAGTGACTCCGAGGTCGAGATCCTCCAGCAGTGGCCGGTGCTCCTGATCGGTCACGATGAGCTGGCAATCGGTGTGCCGGATGTCCCTGGCCAGTTCGGCTCCCCGGCGAGTGGGGTTGATTCCCACCACCACCGCACCCGCGAGGGCGGCGCCGGCGAGCATGAACACATACTCGGGCACGTTGTCGAGCAGGACGCCGATGTGGAAGGGGCCGTCGACGCGGGCCGCCTCCATCAGGGCGGCGCGGTGTCGTGATTCGGCGACGACCTCGGCCCAGGTCCAGACGCGACCTTCGAATCTCAGGGCCGGGTTCGTGTCGTCCGCCCGGGCTTCAACCAGCTCAGCGACGGTTTCGAGGGGTTCAGTGCTCACTGTGGCCTAACGCTCGTGTCATGGTTCGTTCACTTCGGTTGTTCGCTCAACGGCGCCGGAGGCCGGACAACCGGCGAGCACTTGGAACAGTACCTGACACGGGCGTCATGTTTTCGTCCCGGCGGCTAGAGTCCGCATCCATGGACTTCTCCTTTTCGCCGGAAGAGCTTGAATTTCGAGATGAACTCCGTGGCTGGTTGGACTCCAACCTTCCACCGTTCCTCGAAGAGTGGCGCCAGGAAGACGAAGGATCGTCGGGCATGTTGGGCTCGATGGACCGCCGCAAGGCCTGGCAGCGAAAGCTGAACGAAGGCCGATGGGCAGCGGTTACATGGCCCGAGGAGTGGGGTGGGCGGGATGCCACCGCAGCCCAATCCATGATCTACAGCGAGGAGATGGCGCGGGCGCGTCCCCCGGCAGTCTTCAACAGCAACGGACTCTGGCAGATCGGGCCCATGATCATCCGGTGGGGAACTGAGCACCAGAAGCAGACGTGGGTGCCCAACATCCTCAACGCGGATGACCACTGGTGCCAAGGATTCTCGGAACCCGAGGCCGGCAGCGATCTTGCGAATCTCCGCACGATGGCCATACGCGACGGCGATCATTACGTCCTCAATGGCCAGAAGACCTGGACTTCCAGTGCCCAGTTCGCGAAGTGGGGTCTCTTTCTCGTCCGGACCGATCCTGACGCAATAGCTGACGGTCGCAAGCACGAGGGGATCACTGCACTGATCGTGGATCTCGAAACCGATGGCATCGAGATCCAGCCGATCCGCGACCTCACGGGAGAGGAGACATTCTGCGAGGTGACCTTCAACGACGCCCGGGTGCCGGTGGACTACCGGCTGGGTGAGGACGGTGAAGGGTGGCTGGTTGCCATGGGAACCCTCGGGAAGGAGCGGGTCGGGACTGCCGGAATGGCGATCGGCATGAAACACGATCTCGACGCGATGATCGCGCTGGCGCGGTCGGTGAATCCCAGCGCACTCGATGACACCTTGATTCGTGCCCGGGTCGCAGAGGTTCATACCCGCATCGAGTACACGCGGCTCCTGAACCTGCGGGCGCTGTCGCGGATCCTGAAGGACCAGAAGCCATGGCCGGAGGTCCCGCTCGCGAAGCTCCAGTGGAGCCACCTCTCGCAGACACTGGCGGAGCTGGCGATGGATCTTCTGGGTCCGGACGCCCTGTATGCGAAACCGAGTGAATTCGCGGTCGAGAACGGTGCGTGGAATCGGCTGTACGTGTTCCAGCGCTACACGTCGATTGGCGCCGGCACGAGCGAGATCCAGAAGAACATCCTGGCGGATCGCGCGATCAAGATGAGTCGCTGACCGACACCTCACCAGTCGACAACGTCAGAGGATCACAGGGGTCAGCGGACCCGAGGGTGAGCCGGCGGCGTCAACTCGAGCGGCGCCAACTCGATTCGGGGACAACCGCTGACCGCATCACGATCCGGGGACAACGTTGGCGAGGTCGATGATGCGGACAGGCTCCGACGGCGTCTTCACATTGCCGATCACGCTGCGTGGACTCACATCGACGTCCGCGGCTTCCGCACGCAGGGCTCCAACCGTGCTTTTCTCGCGAGACCTGTGGGCGAACGGATCGTAGGAGAACAGTCGCATGGCATTCTCGTGAGTCATCTTGTTGATCTCTTCATCTCCGATGCCTTCGAGGGAGCTGCTCAAGGTTTCCGGTGAGTTGGGCCAGGTCGAGTCGCTGTGCGGATAATCACATTCCCAACAGATGTTCTCGCCGTTGAGATGGTGGCGCGCTTCGAGTCCGGCGTGATCGTCGATGAAACAGGTCACGATCTGTTCGCGGAACACGTCGCTGGGCAGTCGTGACCCGAAGTTCTGTCCGGTCCAGCGGTGGTGGCGGGAGTAGACGTAGTCGATCCGTTCGAGGAAGTACGGAATCCAACCGATGCCGCCCTCGGAGAGTGCGATCCGCAGGTCAGGATGGCGGGGGAGGACTCCTGACCACACCAGATCTGCCGCGGCCTGCACGAGGTTGACGGGCATCAGCGTGATCAACACGTCGATGGGTGCCTCGAGCGATGTGATGATGAGCTCGGACGACGAACCGATGTGCATGCAGACCACGGTCCCCACGTCGCTGCACGCTGCCCAGAACGGATCCCAGTGTTTGTTGTGAAGGCTGGGGAACCCCATCTTCTCGGGATTTTCCGAGAACGTCACGGCGTGGCAGCCCATCTTGGCGACGCGCCTCACCTCGTCGGCCATGAGTTGTGGATCCCAGATCGGGGGCAGGCTCAGCGGGATGAAGCGTCCTGGAGCTCCACCGCACCACTCGGTGATGTGCCAGTCGTTGTAGGCGCGGAGCATGGCCAGGCCGACTTCCTTGTCCTTCGACAGGCTGAACAGCTGGCCGGCGAACTGCGGGAA
>JAUXGW010000227.1 GCA_030621865.1 Actinomycetes bacterium | reverse complement strand
CCGCTTGGCCCCCGACTTAGCATTTCACGCCGCCCACTTCACAGGGGCCCCCCCCTAAAGGGGCCCCCTGCAAAGTAGTGGGTTACAAATCCTGAGGCGACATTTGTCGCCTCAGGATTGTTTGGAAGTGCATGATATTGCACGTCTTTTTTTTCTGAGGCGACAAATGTCGCCTCAGGACGCAATCCTGAGGCGACAAATGTCGCCTCAGAAATGTCGCCTCAGGAACCCATGGGAATCGTTCAGGAAACGTCCAAATCACGAGATACCAACCACCCGTCCGGTATTCAAAGTGCCGCCTCAGCGATATCCGAGATTCGTGAGCAATATCGACGGCTTGTAAAAAAAGCGCGTGTACTGCGTTTGAATCTAGTGGCATTGACGAAAATCAGCTTTTTGCTAAGTCGTTGATATTACTCAACATCCTGAGGCGGCACTTTGTGCAAGAAAACATGAAAACCGTCGAAAATGCCGCCTCAGGCACTTTTCCTCAACAGTTACGCGGACTTGCGTTTTGAGAAATGCCGCCTCAGAACTAACGAGTTTCGTACCCTACGACGTTCCGAATCGCCCCTCGGGCGTTGGTTTCGGAGATCGTCACCTCGCGGATTCGGCCTGTCTCGATGAGCGTGGAGAGGTCGCGGCGCAGCGTCCTGTCGTCCAAGTTCAGCCCTAGCGCATCCAAGATGGCAACAGGGGAGAGTGCTCCCCCTGCCTCGCTCAGGATGGCGCAGATGGCGTCACGCCGCTCATTGACGAGGCTCTGCCGAGAGCGCCTCTGGCCGCGCTGTGCAACGCTGTCGTCGGGCTGGTTGGCTCGCGCGGCGTCGTTGGCCTCGGCGCTGGCGACTCGGAAGTAGGTGGTGGTCTCATCCTCCGAGAGGATCATCTCGTAGGCCATGCGCGGCTGTCGTCGCTTGCCACGGTGCTTCTGGCAATCGACGGCCATGTGGACCATGTGCATGTCCACGGGGTCGGGGTTGCCTGTCAGGTGGTAGGTCCAGTTCGGCCAGCCATCGAGGGCGCTTGACCCTCGCATATGCTCACCCTCGCCGCGCCCTTGGTGGTGGACCAGCATGATGGCGATGCGGTTCAGCACGCATAGTCTGTTCAGTGCATTGGTGAAGTCGCGGGCGGACTCCACGTCGTTCTCGCTGCCCACGGCGAAGCTGACATAGGGGTCCACGACGATGAGGTCGGGCTTCAGGGCGGCGATGGTTCGGACGAAGAGGGGGTTGGGTTCGCGGGTGGCGGGATCGTAGATGGGGAAGACGCCCTCTTCACCGATGATGAGGTTCTCGTGGATCTGCGCGCGCATCCCATCGCCATCGCCGTCACCGTTGATGATGCAGCGGATCCTGTCCTGCATCTCATATTCATCCGACTCGCCGGGGAGATAGAGCACCCGGTAGCCGTTGCGCGCTACGACGATGCTCGCGAATATCGCAATCATTGACTTGCCTACGTTCGTAGGCCCAAAGAGGATATGCCTCGCGCCCTCCTCGATGAAGAAGGGGAACGTTGTCAGCGCCCTCGGAGGCTCGATGACTCGGCTCAGAAGATCGCCAGCTTTGACGTGCTTCAGTAGCGTCGGCTCGCGCTTCTGGCGGTGCTCGTGGAGGTTCGGGATGCGGCGAGGCTTCTCGGGGACTGCCTCAGCGGGGGGCTCGACAGGCGGATCCTGCGGGGGCTTCTCATCCATGCTCAGCACCCCAATGGATGGACGGGTTTCGCTTGACTATGTATGCCGGATGCGTGCTATATTGCTTCAACGTGCTCTCCTGTCTCTGGTGGTTTAGTAGGCTCCGATAGTGCGTACCACATTGGTGTGTGGGTCTTGGCCTCCCTGCTTTCGCAGGGGGGCTTTCTAATGCCCACAGCACCTGTGACGCCCCGCCGCCTAGACTCTCCACCCTGCCTCAATTCACCAGATGCCGTCAAGCATGAGGCTGTGATAGTCTTCGCCCATGAGCGGGGTTGTGCGCGTCTACGAGAGCGATTCGATTGAGGACCACATGGGTCTCATTCAGGAGCGCGTCGAGAAGAGCTTGAAGGACCGCGAGACCGTGCGGCTCGCGAAGAAGATCGCGGCGCAGACGCCCGATGGCTTCAAGGTGCTCGACGGCATGGAGGTTCCGATTGTCAGGGCATGGGGGCTCGACCTGCTCCTGCCCCTCTCTGGCGGGAGCGACTGCGGCGATGGCTCATGCACCGTCAACGACATATGGAACTTCGTGGTCGCCAACGTGCGCTACGAGCTAGATCCCGATGGCTACGATCTCTTCTGCACCACCGAGCGCACCCTCGATGCTGGCGCAGGTGACTGTGTACCGGGGTGGAGTCTGCTGCTGCGAGAAGACGGCGCTCTAGTGCCCATAGCCGAGATTCAGGAAGGCGAACGCATTTGGGACGGACAGCAGTGGGTGCGTGTCACAAAGTGGTGGGATAAGGGAATCCTCCCCGTGCGGAGATTCGACCTCAACAACGGCTGCTCGATCGCCACGACGGATGAGCACCGCATGTTCCGCGTGCCGCGTGTCACGCGCCTGACGAAAGCTGGCGTACAGGTCAAAGGGGCGCGTGCGGTTGCCGGGGCATCCGGGACCGAAGAAGAGTGTCTCGCGCAGGATCTCGACGTTGGCGATGATCTCTTGCAGCCGGTCGGCGAACTGGTCTTCGGTGGGGAGAGCCTCGACCCAGATATGGCTTACCTCCTCGGGCTGTGGGTAGCCGAAGGCTGGAAAGACAACCCCTACACCGCATTCGCCGGTATCGCAGACTACAAGGGCCACCGTGAGCGCGCGTTAGAGATTCTGGAACGTCGTGGCTGGCACAGCATCGAAAGCGACACCACCGTCCGCACGAGCGAACCGCAGCTTCGTGAACTCGTCGCGTACTGCGGAAAGGGGGCGTACAACAAGCGGCTCCCCCACACCAACTACGACCGTGCGACGACCGAGGCGATTATCAATGGGCTGAACGCCGATGGCGGATTCAGCAACAGCGGTACGTTCGTCTTCTCGACGGTATCGCCTACACTCGCCATCCAGTATCGACTGATGCAACGACGACTTGGGCACAGTTGCAGCATAAAGGAAGTCCACAACCATGGCGGCTTTGGGGACAAGCCCGTCTACCGCGTCACCGTGCGAAAGCTCGCCACCAACAGGGTCTGGGCACGTATTCGTACTATCGCCGAAGCAGGCGAAGCCCACTGCTACGATATCGAAACCGAGTCTGGGCGCATCTACTTTCCAGAGTCCGACGTGATCACACATAACTGTGATGACATGGTCATCGTCTTCGGCGCGCTCCTCACTGCCGTGGGCTTCGACCATGTCTACGCCCGCGTGGTGAGCACCGATGGCGACCGCTGGCAGCACGTCTATGCGATGGTCGGGCTTCCGAAGCGCGGACGCGCCAAAGAGATGGTAGCCTTGGACCCGACCGTGACCAATGCCGTCCCCGGCTGGGAATACACCAAGGCCACGCATAGGCGCGACTTCAAGCTAGGATGATGCAATGGGCGAGATAAAGATCACGACAGACGGCAAGTGGAAGCAGTTCAAGGACTCCTACGACGTCCCCAAGGCGGTGCTCGCGGACCAGTTCGACTGGATGGACAACCCCGACGAGCACAGCTTCTTCAAGTACCGCAATACTTGGTACGCGACGAGCGACTTCATGCACGCTCCCGGCCAAGAGTTTGCAGGTTGGGATGGCTATCACGGTGACAGTTACTTCTCCGGCGTGCTGATCCAACTCTCGCCCGACGGGGAAGAGTACCGCGTCGGAACATACATCCAGTAGAGGTAGAGACATGCGAAGACGCCCCAATCGACTGTTGGCTCGGTTTGACCGAGACCCGCTCCCCCAGACCATCATCGGCTCTCCGAAGCCGAGCGTGTCCTCACGCACGCAGGTGGTGAGCCGTGGCCGCACCTACGGCAGGGGCGGCAGGGG
>JAUXGW010000219.1 GCA_030621865.1 Actinomycetes bacterium | reverse complement strand
TCGATGCGCGGGTCATTTGTGTGGACACCGACGAGCTTCTTGCAAAGATAATTGTCCAGACCAGTAGAAGTTCCGGTCTGTCATTTGTATATGAAGAGCTTCTGTCGTTCGGTGGGAATGAATTCTACTTCCACCAGGAGACTTGGCCGACCGGTAGCACATTTGAATCAATTGCCCTCGGAATGCACGATGGGATCGCAATTGGGATCTTTCAAGACGGGGAGGTGAAACTCAACCCAGACAAATCTACGGTTCTTGGATCAGACGACCAGTTGGTGGTTGTTTCGGAAGATGATTCGGAAATCTCGATGTTCTCAACACCGACCGTTCCTCGGGAACTCACGCCTCCACTCTCTGAACCACTGAAGGGTCGACTGGAACGCCAACTCATTGTTGGCTGGAGTCCCAAGCTGCGGACGATCGTTCGCGAGTACGCGAAATATGTCCAGAGTGGTTCGAAACTTGACGTGGCAGTCCGGAACCCGACGAGTGAGATGAGAGTTGAAGTGTCCGAATTGGATGCCAGCGCCGACAAGGTTGATGTCCGGCTCGTGGAGGTTGAGGCCACCAAACCGTTGGAACCGATCTCGCTTGATCCGCTTGGATACGACAGCATCATCATCCTCTCTGAAGATCTACCAGAAGAGCTTGAGGACTCTGTCGATTCGCTGACTCTTGTGACCTTTCTGCATTTGCGGCAGACCGCCGGCTCTGGAACTGAAGGTACCAAGACCAAGCTGATTGGTGAGTTGTTGGATTCTCGAAACCGGGAACTCATCCCACCCTCTGACACCAGGGAGTTCATTGTTTCCAACCGGTTGATCTCCCTGATCACCGCACAGATCAGCGAACAGGCGAAGATGAAGACTGTGTATGACCGACTGTTCGAGGAGGGAGGCTCAGAGTTCTATCTCAAACCTGTGAGGCTGTACGCAGATCACGTGGACGAAACTTGGACGTTTGGTGACCTCATGGCCGCGGCCGGCGCTCGAGGCGAAATCGCCGTTGGGGTCAAGGATGTCTCCACTCGCGATAAGCCGAAGCCCAACTTCGGAATTAGACTCAATCCGAAAAAGGAAGCTCCAGCCATGATCTCAGCCGAGGATGAGTTGGAAAAATTGGTTGTGCTCGCCCCGGATGGAACCTGACACCCTGTCGGCGAAGTGGTGGACGCGGCCATAACCGTCGTAACGTGACCGGGATGGGGCGAGTGGTTGTTTCCGGTCGACTGGTGGCAGCACTTGGAGTGGTGATGCTGGTCGCGGGTGCGTGCACTCCACCGAGTGGACCCGGGAGCGGTGACCCTGACAGCGACGTGCTTCCGCCGGGCGATCTCCCCGCGTCCTTCTCACTGTTGTCGTACAACGTGGCAGGACTGCCACAGGGGATCTCCGAATCCAATCCCGACTACAACATGCAGCAGATCAGCCCGCGGCTCAACGACTACGACGTTGTCGTATCCCAGGAGGATTTCGACTGGTGGATCGACCTGCTCAGCCTGACTGACTTCGCTCAATACCATCAGCGTCTGCGCGCAGACGTGACACATCCGTTCCAGTCCACCCGTCACCCGGGTCCGGAGGCTGTCGGCATGAGTGCGCAGGGCCGCCCGCTTGCGGTTGGCGATGGTCTCGGCACGATTTCGCGCTTTCCATTTGCCGAGCTGGGTCGCGTGCCGTGGACCGGGTGCTTCGGCGACGCCTTCGTTGGCGCCGCTGACTGTCTGGCGATGAAGGGATTCAGCGTTTCGCGGATGCGACTCGCGACCGGCTACGACGTCGACATCTACAACGTTCACGGCGAAGCAGGCAATACGGCAGCCGATCAGCAGCTACGGGCCGACAACGTGGAGCAGCTTGGACTCTTTGTCGAAACTGTCAGTGCCGGCCGGGCAGTCATTGTTGCCGGCGACACGAACCTTCACGCCGACGTCAATGATCCAGCCGAGGCTGGTGACCCGGACACGATCCTGTGGCAGTCGCTCCTGGATCGACTCGGGCTGACTGATTCGTGTGTGGCGGTGTCGTGTTCCGAAACCGACCGCATCGATAAAGTGGCATACCGCGATGGCGGGGCTCTCGATCTCACGGCCGCGAGCCACGATTTCGTCCCCGAGTTGTTCCTCGACGGGTCCGGGAACGACTTGAGTGACCACGAGCCGCTCCGGATCAATTTCAGTTGGGATGTGCTCGCGGATCCCTAGCTGCAACCCTGGCGGTCAGGCTCAGGGGCGCAGCTCCGGTTGGCCTTCGGCAAGCACCACCCAGGTGGTTCCGGGATCAAGTGTCAGAGGTGAACCAGCTGCGTCTCGAAGGTTCCATGGATCGTTCCTCTGCCCGCGTGTCCATGTTCCCTCGCGGACCTGACCACCAGTGAACACCCATGCCCGGCCCGCTCCCACCGAGATCGCCTCGGGTGAGTTGGCGTCGGCATGTGAGACGCCGTATGCAGTCTCGACCACGACGACGTTTGTCGGAGCCACGGGCGCGCCGTTCGCATGCAGATGCTCCCGGTTCCAGACACGGCGACGCCACCCCCCGAGCGCGGGATCCCAGTGGAACTCCGCGCGCACACCGGGAACGGTGCTGAATCCCTGCACCGGCATTCCGCCGACAGGAGTGCCGGGGGCGTGGTAGGCGAACAGTGGCGTCGGCCACTGCGGCGGGCTGCTGCGGGTGCGCAACACGCTGGATCGGGCGAACAGGTTGTGGGGATACGGACGTTGCTCGTCACGGAAGTACGCCGCGGATACCTCCCCGGGGCCCACGCCGGTTTTCCATGGCGTGTTGGCCAAGGTCTTGACGACACCTTTGTTTGCGCCCGAGAATGCGAACAGCGGATGCCCGAACATCGCCAAAAGGTCCGGGTCGGTGGTTCTCGCCGAGCGGTGCGGTCCGATCACTGCAGGCTCCTGTGAGTGCCAGACCGACAGGTACCGGCTGCCCCACTCGACCCTGACCTCGTAGATGACGTCCGCGAGTTCCAGCCCCACCTGCGGCATGGCTTCGGGCGACGCGTCGATCTTCGACACGATGGCGGGGCGTTGCAGCGTCGAGGTGCGCGCCGGCAATCCGGTGAGCGGGGCGATCGCCAGCGGGTCCGGCGGGATCGTTTCCAGAGGTGAGGTTTCCGACGTGGAGGAAGCGGCCTTGGCCTTGTCGGCCTCGCTGTCAGACGAAAGGGTCGTCGTCGTGGACGCCTCTTCCTCGCTGTCATCCGCGTCTTTCGTCGTCGAGGTCGAGGGCGTCGTGGGCTGGGACGCGGCCAGCTCGTCGTTCCCGGGCTGCAACCATGCCACTCCGATCACTGCGAGCACGGCCGCCACTGCCGCCAGCGCCCACCACCGCCGGGAAACGGTCGATCGGTCCGCAGCGGACACGGTGAACCCACCGGCGCCGGTCCTTGCCGAGGCGAGCACGGCACAAAGTTGACCAATGGACTCCCTGGACATCGATGCCTGGAACACTTCGCCGGATGCAAGGCCTATCTCGACGGTGCCGGGATCCTCATCGAAGGGAGCCAACTCGTCGACGTGTTCGACCCGGCCCAGCGGGACAGCCGGAATCGGCCCGGTTCCGGGTTCCGCTTCAGGATGGACCTCAAGGCAGTCGTCGCCCAGCACGAACCCAGCCGCGACCCACTCAGTTTCGGATCCAACCCTGTAGCTACCCTGTCCCCGTCGGGGTGGTTCCTGACCCATCAGTTGACTTGCTCCTCTTCCCCTGCCGTGCCTACCCGCCGTGGCGCACGTTCCCCTCGCAATAATTCCGATGCGAATCATCAATGCTGCCAAGCGAGAGCAAGGCTGTCCACTCCTTGTCGTGCTCGTTCTGTTGGGGATCCTTGTGTTCGGAAGGGATCAGGCCCAATGGGTCACGCGCCAAGGCTCGGGATCGTCGCCCGCTTCGGGCGCGGAACCAGCACCCGGACCCAAGTTCATTCCGGTGGGATCAACTCCAAGACCTGCTGGAACGTGGGCCGGTTGGTGGCACGGAAGGTGTCAGGGATGAGGCCCGGCTCGAAGTCGATGCGGAGAGCCTCGGTGAGCCAGGTTGACGGGTCGTCGCCGTGCTCTTCGGCCAGTTTCTGACTGACAGAGTCGACCACAGCCCACAGCGA
>JAUXGW010000348.1 GCA_030621865.1 Actinomycetes bacterium | reverse complement strand
CGGATGACCTCGCCGATTCCGAGGCCAGAACCCGTCCACCCCTCACCCGGACAGTCGTGATGATCTGTTTTGGTCTCGCTGCGGCTGTCTGGGCTCTGGCGAGTCTGCTCAGTTAGATCCCGGTTCAGCTGGTGCGGCGGAATCTCTGCCGCGGTCGAACTACGGTGCCACCGATGCCGCACCCGATCGTTTCCTACGCCACCACCGCGATCGGCATGGCCAGGGCTGCGGTACCCAGGAAATGGACTTCCCCGGTGATCTCCGAGGCTCGATGGTCACCGCAGAAGGCCCAGGCGTGGGGCGCCGACCGCGGATGGATGATGGGCTGCAACTTCGTTCCGTCCACAGCCGGCAACCAGCTGGAGATGTGGCAGAAGGAGACCTTCGATCCCTCCACGATCGAGCGGGAGCTGGGTTGGGCGGCTGCCCTGGGGATGAACAGCATCCGCGTGTTCCTTCATGACTTGGTGTGGGCCGCCGATTGTGATGCCTACCTCGACCGGGTGGATGTGTTCCTTCGCGTGGCCGACCACAACGGCATCTCCACGGTCCTGGTTCTCTTTGACGGGGTGTGGAACCCCGAACCTCAGCTCGGACCGCAAGGAGATCCGACTCCTCGGGTTCACAATTCGATGTGGGTACAAGGGCCGGGTGCGGCGGTACTGGGCGACCGATCCCTGTGGCCCCGACTCCGGCCGTATGTCGAAGCGGTTGTCACACGATTCGCCCACGATCCCCGCGTGGTGGTCTGGGACCTGTTCAACGAACCGGACCAGACCAACGCCATCAGCTACCCGCGACGCGAAGTCAGTGGAAAGGCCCGGCTGGCCAACGACCTTCTCAACCAGATCTTTGACTGGTGTTGTGCGGTTGACCCCGATCAGCCGTTGACCGCAGGTGTGTTCGTGGGTGTGAACGGCTCTGTGGAACGTACCGGCCGCCTCAACCGCACCATGTTGAGCCGGTCGGACGTGATCTCGTTTCACTCCTACTCGCCGCGGGCGAAGTTGCTCTCCACGATCGAACACCTCCGGCGCTACCGGCGTCCAATTCTGTGCACGGAATGGATGGCCCGCACGGTGGGATCACGGGTGCAACTGGTGGACGTTCTGGCCGAACAACAGGTCAGTGCCTGGTCCTGGGGCCTCGTCGATGGGCGGAGCCAGACCAAGTACCCGTGGACTACGTGGCTGCGCCGCCCGAAGGAGGACAGCCGCCCGAAGGATGACAAGGGCATCTGGTTCCATGATCTGCTCCATCGCGACGGTCGCCCTTTCGATGCAGCGGAGGCGGAATCACTGCGGGCCGCCGCCCGGCGGATGCGATCCGCAGAAGACGATCTGAGCTGAAGGTATGCGGAATGGTCGCGGAACGGTTGCGCTGTCTCACGGTCACGCCGGGACGGTCGGTCGGGACGGTCGGTCAGGAATGCTGCGCTGGGCCTCCGCGCGAGGTGGCGGCGGTCAGTCACCTGTCATGCAGCGCAAGGCCAAGGTCGTGATCAACTCGGTCTGATCCTCGATGTCATCCTGAAGCAGCGACAACTCGAGTCGGGACTCGCCGTACTTGTCGATCATTCCCCGGGCAATGCAGTCGGCCACCGAAGCCGGAATGCCGCCGCTCACCAGTTCGTCGATCAGGAATTCACCGATTCCACCGAACGAAATCTCGGAGTCCTGCGCCGGACAGCTGGTCCCGTCTGCGGGAACCGTGAGGTCCACGAAGTAGTCGGTGACGGCATCATCGATGCAGTAATCACCACGGGTGAAGGCTGTGTGTCCATCACCTTCGTAGGTGAGCAGCACACCTGACTCCAGTTGATCGGCCATCTCGTCGGCCCAGGACCAGGGTGTGGCTGGATCACCGAGTGTTCCGATGACCAATACCGGAGGTGCATCGGCACCAGTGAAGGGTGGGACGGGGTTATCGGCGAGGGGCCAGTCGACGCAGCCCAGCATTGAAGTGGAGAGCGTGTCCCCGAATGTCGGTGAGGCTGCCTTGATCGCCTCGGAAGCTTCCAGAGCTTCCTTGACCGTCGGCCGCTCCGAGGTGTCCGCGCAGTTCACCATGATCTGGGCATCTCCCGAGTTGTCCCATGAGCCATCCTGCTCGCGGCCCAACAGCCGGTCGGAGAGGGCCAGCATCACCTCTGCTCCGCCGTCGTCGAGGTTCGCGATTCCGCGGGCCACCATGCCCCAGGTCGACGTGTCGTAGAGAGCGGC
>JAUXGW010000319.1 GCA_030621865.1 Actinomycetes bacterium | reverse complement strand
TGCAAGGAAAATCACCCGGGTGAGTTGGCGTCTGGGGCAAGAATCCTGCGACTCTTTGACCTCAACCGTATATGTTGAAAACTGACGGTCGAACAGGGTGGACTGTCGCTCAGCAGACTGACGATGGAGAGGACGATCATGGCACAGGATCCGAGCATGGGCAGAGAGATTCTCCCGATTCCAGACCTGCCGACACGGGCGACACTTGCGTTGCATGCGAGTGACGCTTCTGCGCCGCCAATCGTCCCTTTGCGGCCGCCTGCGGGGGCGCCGAATGTGTTGATCGTGCTGATTGACGACATGGGATTCGGAGCGACGTCGGCGTTCGGAGGTCCGTGCGAGACGCCCGTGCTCGAGCGCCTTGCCGCTGGGGGGCTGTCCTACAACCGATTCCATACGACCGCGTTGTGTTCGCCCTCGCGCCAGGCGCTGTTGACGGGACGGAATCATCACTCGGCGGAGATGGGGTCCATAGGTGAGATGGCAACATCGATGCCTGGGAACACTTCGGTTCGTCCGAACACCGTTGCGACCGTTGCAGAGATGCTGCGCCTGAATGGATACAACACGAGCGCGTTCGGCAAGATGCACCAAACGCCGGTATGGGAGACTTCGGTGTCGGGTCCCTTCGATCGGTGGCCCACTGGCGATGGATTCGAGAAGTTCTGGGGATTCGTTGCTGGTGAGACGAACCAGTGGGAGCCCACGTTGTTCGAGGGCACCACGCCGACAGAGCCGCGGGCGACCGCGGCCGAGGGTTACCACATCACCGAAGAGCAGGTTGACCAAGCCATTGCCTGGGTGAAGGCGCAGAAGGCGATGACTCCCGATAAGCCGTTCTTCATGTACATGTCCTATGGAGCGACGCATGCTCCGCATCATGCGCCGAGGGAGTGGATTGACAAGTACCGGGGTCGATTCGATCGCGGTTGGGATGCGGTTCGTGCGGAGACGCTGGCAAACCAGATCGAGGCCGGGCTGGTTCCGGCAGGCACTGAACTGACCGCTCGTCCACCCGGGGTCGAGGCGTGGGCTGACCTTTCGGATGATCAACGACTGGTGGGCGCGCGACTCATGGAGGCTTACGCTGGCTTCGCTGAGCACACCGACTTCCACACTGGGCGCCTTGTCGATGTGCTTGACGAGATTGGCGTCCTTGACGACACGATCGTGATCTACATCGCTGGCGACAACGGCGCATCGGCTGAGGGTGGCCTCGACGGAACCTTCAACGAGCTCAAAGCCCTCAATGGAGTGCCCGAGACCGTCGATGAGATGCTTCCGCGTCTCGATGAGATCGGCTCTCCTGAAGCGTTCAACCATTACCCGGTGGGGTGGGCTCACGCCATGAACACGCCGTACCAGTGGACGAAGCAGGTTGCCTCACACTTCGGCGGGACGCGCAACGGCATGGTGCTGCAATGGACAAATGGCATTGACGCGAGAGGCGAGATTCGCGAGCAATTCCATCACGTCATCGACATTGTCCCCACCTTGCTCGAAGCCGCAGGACTGCCCCAGCCCTACTCGGTGAACGGGATCGCCCAGAAGCCAATCGAAGGCGTCGCCATGAACTACACGTTTGGCGACGCTGCGGCCGACGATCGACACACCACGCAGTACTTCGAGATGTTCGGGAATCGCGGGATCTACCACAACGGTTGGACAGCTGTAACCAAGCACCGCACGCCGTGGGAAGTGGGGGCCGCAACCCTTCCGAAGCTCGCGGACGACGTCTGGGAGCTCTACGACACCACTGTTGATTGGGCTCAGAACAACGACCTGTCCACAGAGATGCCAGACAAGCTGCAGGAACTGCAGCAGCTCTTCCTTATCGAGGCTGCGAAGTACAACGTATTCCCGATCGACGACCGGACCGGCGAGCGATTCAACGCCACGATCGCTGGCAGGCCTGAGCTCCAGCAAGGCCGAAAGTCCATGCGTTTCGGGCCCGGGATGACTCACCTCACAGAGAACACTGTTCTGAATGTGAAGAACCGCTCCCATACGATCACTGCTCGCTTCGAAGTCCCTGCCGGCGGTGCCGACGGTGTACTCGTGGCACAAGGCGGTCGCTTCGCCGGCTGGGCGCTATATGTAACCGAGGGTCGCCTCGCGTACTGCCACAACTGGCTCAACTCGGAGCTCTACTACGTGAGAGCGCCAGACGTTCTTCCTAGTGGCACGGTGACCGTGCAGTATCAGTTCGACTTCGACGGCGGGATACCGGGCGCCGGAGGCAGCGGCACACTTCTCGTGGACGGCGCCATCGTGGCCGAGGGTCGTATCGAACGAACCGTGCCATTTCTCTTCTCGGCTGACGAGACCATGGACATCGGAAGCGACTCCGCATCGCCGGTCACACCGGATTACCCAGCGGGGGACGCGAACGAGTTCACCGGAAAGCTCGAATGGGTCCAAGTCGAACTCGAAGACGACGACGTGAGCCATCTCGAATCACCCGAGGCAACCTACCACCGAATCCTGGCCCGCCAGTAAGGCGCAGACGTTCAC
>JAUXGW010000262.1 GCA_030621865.1 Actinomycetes bacterium | reverse complement strand
CCCTGGCGCTCAGGCGCTCGAGTTCCATCTTGATGTAGGTCATCCACTGTCCCAGTCGGTCGTGGATGTCGCGTGCCACACGAATGCGCTCGTCCTCTGCGCCGAGACTGCGCAGCCGGCCGAACCACCGCGAGTTGTCGACAGTCAGGGCCACCACATCTGCCAAGCCGTCTCGCAGAGAATCCTCGATGTGGTCGAAGTGCCCGGGTTGGGAATGTTCGATACCCAGCACCCCTATGAGGCGGCCTCGGGCGTGTAGTGGCATGTAGAGGCCGCTCTTGGTGCCGGGAGCGATGCTCGCGTCCGACTCGTTGCGAAAGACGACTGCGTCGGTCTCGATGGCGGTTCGAAGTGGTTCGGGAAGCTGCGACAGCTCGTAAGAGGCAGACATCGCATAGCCATCAGTGAGTTTCGGAGTCCACTCGTCGTTGTGTTCGTCGATGGTTATGAGCAGCGCCACTTCGGGATCGAACAGGTCGCCGAGCATTCGGCGGGTTCGATCGAGAGCTTCACGAAGGGAGAACGCACCCGGAAGGGTCAGCGCCACTCCGGACAGTTCACGCAACAGTTCGTTGGCATGTTCGAGGTTGGTCACTTCGCCCAGGGCAGCCTGACGCTCTTGCTCGGCTTCGATCAGCTTCCGTCGAACGAACACGCCGGTCGCCGAGGCCACGAGCATCGTGGCGATGACTGCGAGGTCCTGCTGGGAGTCGAAGAGGAGATCCAGGGCGGAACCGGACATCGCAGTCCCCGCGATCGTTCCGATCACGGCGATCACCGTCGCGAGGGCCGCTGTGGGCCATCCCCAGCCGTAGGAGGCCACCGCGACTGCGGCCATTGTGCAGAAGATCCATGGGGACTCGGTTCCCCCGGTCCATCCAGCGGCGACCGAGAACGCCGCGACATCGGTTATGGCGAATATGTGCGAGCTGCCCCTCGCGCCCAGTTCCAGCGGTGCAAAGGTGCGCAGCGTGGTGATGAAGACACAGAGGGCGAGGGCGATCACGGCCGACCAGGTGCGGTCACCACGCCCGAGCGACGCAACCACCGTTATCCCGTATCCGGCCGCGCCCCAACGAAGGGCGAGCACGGCCGATGAGACGGTGGTGCGCAGGGGATCCGGCAGTGGAGTGGCAGGTTGCGTAGTAGCAACGATAGGCGCTGAATAACTGCCGACCACAGTGGTTCGCGGCTCTTGGGTGGGTTGACCCAACGGACCCTGACGGCCGCAGCGGCCCGGCTCCGGGTCCTAACATCGGCTCCGATGATTGATCCCGGAGGCACGACCACCGAGCAGGCAGCGGCCTACGAGGGAGCCCATCGTCCCTGGCGTCGGCGAGAGGTGACTTCCGACGGGGTCAGGCTCGCAGTTTCGGAGTGGGGAGAGCCGGATGCGCCGGCACTGCTCCTCGCCCATGGAGGTTTCGACTTCACCGGAACCTTCGACGTATTTGCCCCGATGATCGCCGAAGATGGTTGGCGCGTGGTGAGTTGGGATCAGAGGGGGCACGGCGATTCAGCCCGTGCCCACCTGTATTCGTGGCAGGCAGATCTTCGGGATGCCGCCGCGGTGATCGATTCGATCGGCGACAGGTCGATGCCGTTCGTGGGTCATTCCAAGGGAGGCAATCTCGTCCTCCATCTGGCCAATGCCATGCCCCACCGAATATCTGCGCTGGTGAACATCGACGGCCTCCCGAGCCACGGGGTGATGTCGGACGTATCCGAACACGAGCAGGCGAAGTGGGTTCGGCAGGAACTGGATGATTGGCTGGCGCACCGGCGGACTCTCGAATCCAAACAGCGCCGACCGGGAACGATCGATGAGTTGGCCGGGCGGAGAGGCAAGATGAATCCCCGTCTGAGTCCCGACTGGCTCCGCTACCTCGTAACCGTGGGCGCCCTGGAATCAGAAGACGGCTGGCGCTGGAAGATTGATCCCACGATGAGGATGGGGGGATTCGGCCCGTGGCGGCCTGAGTGGTCCCTGCTGCAATTGCCGGCGATTGCCGTTCCGGTCCTCGGCATTCTCGGACTCGAACTCGAGGTGATGGGTTGGGGAACGAGACCTTCGGACATCGATCCGTATCTGCCGCCAGGTGGTCGAATTGAAACAGTGGAGGGCGCCGGACACTTCGTGCACATCGAGGCGCCCCGGACCGTGGCCGACATGACCCTGGAGTTCCTCCAGTGATTCCCACCCGGATGATCAGGCACAACCGCATCGACTTGGCGGTCCACGAGTTGCGGCAGGGCGCGGACGACTGTACGAGGACATTGCTGCTTCTTCACGGTCTGGGCGAGCAGACACCTTCCGAAATCCCGTCCTGGGTCGACTGGCCGGGTGCGGTTGTGGGGCTGGACTTCACAGGTCACGGCGAATCCACAGTTCCGGTTGGCGGCGGCTACACATCCGAGATTCTCGTTGGAGACGTGGACGCCTTCCTCCAGGACTACGAAGAACCCGTCACGATTCTTGGCCGGGGACTCGGCGGTTACGTAGCCATGCTTGCCGCCACGGCTCACCCCGAGCAGGTCCGTGGAGCCGTGATCGCCGACGGGCCGGGTCTGGCTGGTGGAGGCATACATCCGGGTTCGGTCGCCTTGGTGAGCCCGGCGCTGCACACGGGTGGTTCGCCCGATCCGTTTGCGCTTCTGGAACTCTCCAGAGACGTTCGCCCGCCTGGTTATGTGCAGCGCTTCGTGGGCTTCCTGCAGGAGGAAAGCGATCTGGACACTCCGCTGTTCGTGTCCACGAAGGTGAGGCCGGCCTGGGTCGAAGCGGTGGCGGGTTCGCCGGGGGTCGGCCAGGGATCGGTGGCGGAAGGTCTTGTTTTGTTTGCGTCGGTTCCCGATCCAGCCTGAGTCACGAACTTACCTGTCCGACTGGGTGGACCCTTCGGTTGGGACAGCTCAGTTCGGTTGGGGCAGCTCAGTCCGATTCCGTGTCAGCTTCGGAACCCTCGAAGCGATCGAGAATCTCCTCCACCTCGATGCGGGTGCCGTCGAGACGATTCCTGCACCATTCGATCAGCTCGGTTGCACGCGTGACCCGGCCGGCGAGCTCGTCAACGTCGATTCGGTCTGCTTCGAGGGCTTTGATGATGGAATCGATCTCGGCCACGCAGCCCGCGAATCCCAGGTCGGCCGGAGCGGTTTCTTCAGTTGTCATCTGGCTTCTCCGTCGTCTGGCTTCTGTCTGTCATTTGGCATTGTCATCTGGCTTGTCCGTTGTTCGCGCTCGTCATCCTGTGTGATCCGGACTCTCCAGTTCCTCAACGGCCGAGGTGATCCTGCCATTGGCGATTTCGGTGAGGATGTGATCTCCCGGCGACAGGTCTGTGACGTCGCGAATTGGCTTGCCGGAGGTGTCCCGGGTGATTGTCCAACCCCGCGCGAGTGCATGCGCTGGATCGTTGGCCCCGACGAGTGCCGCAGAATTGTCCAGCCGTTCACCCCAGTCGGTGATCTGTTT
>JAUXGW010000031.1 GCA_030621865.1 Actinomycetes bacterium | reverse complement strand
GTTGTCGATCATGCCGGTGCTGTCCACGATGCGGGGCAATACCGATGCCGGAATCCGCAGACGATCCAGGATCGCCGGATTCATGTGGACTCCGTCCGGGTTCAGCAGGCCCCAGACCGCGGCGTTGGACAGGTCGCTCACGTGGTGGCGGCCGTCGGTGAGATTCCAGATGAGCCATGAATCGACGGTGCCGAAGCAAAGGTCGCGGGTGCGATCCGGGTCAACCGTGTCGAGGATGTTGGCCAACTTGGTGGCCGACTCGTTCGGCGCGGTCGGCATCCCCTCGGCGGCCAGGACGAGGCAATCGCCCACCGTGCGCAGATCCTGCCAACCCTGGGCGGGTGCGACCGGTTCACCGGTTTCGCGATCCCACACGATCGTGGATGCGCGCTGGTTGGCAATTCCCACCGCGTCCACCGGACCGCTCTGTTCCAGCGTTGCGCGGGCACAATCCAGTGCAGCGTCCACATACTCTCGGGCGTCGAACTCAACGAGGCCCTGCATGGGAGTGTCGGGCAGCGTCGCTTGTGAGTGCTCGTGCTCCGCAGTCCCGTCAGCGGACACCGCAGATGCCCGCACGCTGCTTGTTCCGAGATCGATTACGAGTACGCCCACCCTGATCCCTCCGTCGTGGCTTTCATCCTGGTTGTCCTTCCGTCCGGCCAACGCTCGCGCCGGTCAGTCCTTGAGTTGCCCGTCAGTCCTGAAATTAGTCGTTCTGAATGTTCCATCTGCGGCCGAACATTCCGCCGAGCATCGCGGCGGTTGCCATCATGAGTATCAGCAGTGGAAAAGCGATCCAGGAAAGGTCGTCTCCGGCCATGAGCCTGCGGGCGATTCCGATCGACTGCACGACCACGTAGGCGATGGCGCCGGCTCCGGAAGCGTGTGCGAGCGAAGCTTCCGGGCAGAGCCGCAGGACCGCCCAGCCGCCGGCCGCGGCGCCGAAGAGGATGAGCAACCGGAACAACAGGGTGAAGGGGGAGTCGCTCTCGATGTCGCCGGCAGAGATGAGCAGTTGATTGAAGATCGCAACGGGAGCAGCCACCACGAGTGCTGTGACCGATCCGCGCCACATTGCCTGATTCGGACTCACGGCAGCCCGGACCAACCAGGGCCGAATGAGGACTCCATTCCCATCTTGCCGGGATTCAGAATGTCGTGTGGATCGAGAGCGTCCTTGATCGTGGTTAGAACCCCATGGGCTGTCCCCAGCGATTCCCGCAAGTACTCCCCGCGATGGATTCCGATCCCGTGGTGGTGACTCACCGAGCACCCGTGATTCAGTGCCGCTGTCTGACCTGCGTCCCACAGGGCTGCATGGAGACGGTCCCAGGCGTCGCGAGTCGGCTCTGACGGTTTCCCGCCGAAGGTGAAATAGACGCAGGCGCCGTCGAGGTAGGAGTGGCTGCAGTGAGCCGAGGCTGCCAGACATCCCGGCACGGCCTTCATTGCGTCGGTGACCGCGGAATATGCATCAGCGAGCGCGCTCCACGGACCTGAGACCTCCATGGTGTCCACAACAATCCCGCCCTGGATCAAAGCTTCGAGTTGCGACACCTCGTTGCGATTCGCGAGCCAGTGATCAATCAAGTTGTCCTCGAGTGACTTGCCGCCGGCAAACGACCGCGCCTCGCGCTCCACCACCGCCATCGTGGCCTCGACGATCACGGGATCACCTTCGTCAAGGACCGTCACCACACAAAGATCATCGCCGGTGGAGAAATTGCGATCAGATTCGACCTCGTCGTACAGCCTCAGAACCGCAGGAGTGGCTCCAGTCCGCATGACGCCACGAAACAGGTCGAGTCCGGCAGCGAACGATGGCACGGAGTATGCGGCCTTGGCGGTTGCCGGGGGCACCGGATGGACCTTGAGGCGAGCGGCCGTGATTACTCCCAGAGTGCCCTCGGACCCGACGAACAATTGATTGAGGTCGGGTCCCGTGGCTGAACGCGGGTATCCGCCGGTGGTGATCTCCGTCCCGTCGGCGAGGATTACATCGAGGCCCACCACCATGTCCTCGATCTTCCCGTAACGAGTCGAGAATTGCCCTGCGCCCCGACAGGCGATCCAGCCTCCCACGGTGGACAGGGTCATCGACTGCGGCCAGTGACCACACGTGAGGTCGTGGTCTGTCCTGAGCTCCGACTCGAATCGGTCACCGAAAGTGCCACTGAGCACGTCGACCACCAGCGACCCGTCATCCACTGATCGAATCCCGCTCAATCCGCAAAGGTCGAGCAGCACGCCGCCGTACATGGGAACAGAGCCTCCCAGGACTCCGGACCGTCCACCCGCAGCGGTCACGGGGATGCGGCTTTCGTTGCAGATGGCCAGAATCGACGACACCTGCTCGGCCTGATTCGGACGCACCACTGCAGCAGCACGCGCCGGTATCTGCCCATCAGTGGCCCAGCTCATGGCCGCCGGCCACCAGTCCCGACTGGACTCGGTGCGGCTTTCCAGCTCGGTGTCCACGGTCGCTCCGCAATCGCGGAGCCTCGCCAGGATCGAGTCGGACACTTCCACGGGTGTGGCGGTGGTTCTGACGCTCGCGTTCGCAGGTCCCCCATGGATCGCGATCGGGGGAGTTGGTTCCGCAGGCCCGAGATCGAAGTCCGCGGACGTGGCACCATCGTTTCGCTGGTCACTCATGACAGAGACCGTACTTCCCAACCGTCACGGACTCCCGGCTGAACCCAACTGGGTTTTGTCCGCCACAACCGCTCAGATCCGACAACTGCTCAGGTCGGCCAACTGCTCAGATCCGGCAACCGCTCAGCTCGGAATGGAGAGAAGCTCCTCCGCGAGGGTGATGGGTAATTCCGAGAATTCGCGTTCGCGGGTTACTGCGGCTTCGTACTCACCCACGGAGTCCGCAACCTGCGATGAATCCCAACCGTTGACCGACGCCATCAGTTCTCCGACTCTTGGTGCAGCCATCGCCGAGTCGTCCCGGCCGTAGATTCGGGCGCGGGTGCGCCGCGCCAGCACGTCGTCCACGGTGTTTGCCATTTCGTACCGGGTTGCGTACACAGCCTCGGCCGCAACGTAGGGAAGTCCGTTCACCAAGGGTTCCGCCAACGACGGGTCCTTCTGGATCAGGGCCATCACGGCGCGAGCTTCACCTCCATAGCGGGATCCGAGGTGTTTGACCAGCTTGGGGTCCACCTCAGGAAAGGCATTCAAGGCGCCCATCAGCGAGTCGTAGCCTTCCTTGCCCCGGATCGGGAGCTTGGCAGTCACGCTCTTTCCGTATCCGGCAAATCCGGTGTCGGCGGCAAAGACCGACTTCACAACTTCATCCACCGTGTCCGCAGCCATGTGTCGGTAGGTCGTGAGCTTTCCGCCAGTGATGGTGACCAGCCCGGAAACGGAGCGGCTGACCTTGTGCCCTCGGGACAGATCGGCTGTACGGCCACTTGATGCCGATTTCACCAGCGGGCGCAGGCCAGCCCAGCTACCGATCACATCCGCGGGAGTGAGTTCATTCACACAGGAGTTGTTGATCGCGTTCAGGAGGTACTGGATGTCCTCGGGAGTGCACTGCGGATCATCAAGTGGCCCGTCGTAGTCAGTGTCGGTGGTTCCGATGTAGGTGATCCGACCATGCGGAAGCACGAACACCGATCGTCGGTCCTTCGGAACCGGAAGCACGGCGGCGATCTGGTTGCGGACCTTGTCCCACGGAACCGCGATGTGGACGCCCTTCGCCGGCCGGATGGAGTCGGGATGAACACCTTCGTCCAGCTGCCGGACGTCGTCCGACCACACCCCGGCGGCATTCACCACGGCTCTGGTACGAATGGTGAATTCGTCGCCCGAGTACGGGTCTCGAACATTCACGCCATTGATGCGTCCGGCGCTCGACTTGGTCAAACCGACAGCGGGGAGGCGGTTGGCAACAACTGCTCCATAATCCAGGGCCGCCGTGCGAAGCAGCGCCAACACCAGGCGGGCGTCATCAACGGTGGCGTCGTAATAGAGGTAACCCGAGACCAGGCGCTCCGTGGGCAGGGTGGGCATGTAGCTGAGCGTCTCATCGTGATCCAGGCGCTCGTGGAACTTGCCGATCCGCCATCCGCCGGTGAGGTCGTATGCCCACATTGCCGCTCCGAGGACCCGGGAGATTCTCGCCGGTATGGCTCCGCCCTTGCCGAACATCGGAATCAGGAACGGCAGGATCCTGACGAGGTGAGGAGCGTTGGTCAGTAGGCGTCGCCGCTCATGCAGGGCTTCGTACACCAGCCCGATCTCGCCCTGCTGGAGATACCGGAGGCCCCCATGAGCAAGTTTCGACGATTTTGACGACGTGCCCGACGCGAAGTCGTCGCATTCGATCAGCGCAGCACGCATACCCCGGCTGGCTGCATCGAGAACCACGCCGGCGCCCGTGATGCCGGCACCGACGACCACCAGATCGAAAGACTCCGTCTTGAGGGCTTCCAGGGACTTGCTGCGGTCGAAGGCTCGAGGTCTCACCCCACAAGGATACGGCCCGTAGGTTACCGAGCGGTAACCGGGAGAAACCGTGAAGGATCCGGCGGCAGCGAAGTCCGGCTGGTGGGGCTGTGGTGAGAAATTTGTGGGTGAGAAATTTGTGAAACTTGGACTCTGCTGAGTGTGCGAGGCTGTTATGTCGCTGTGGGCGGGTAGGTCACTGTGGGTAGGCCCCCACTGGACCGATCAACCAGCAGTTGGAATGAACCAACGAACTCGAAGACAAACCAAGGATGGAACAATGGCCCTAAAAGGTACCCAGACCGAAGAGAATCTGAAGGCAGCGTTCGCCGGTGAGAGCCAGGCGAACCGTCGTTACCTCTATTTCGCCCAGAAGGCGGACGTTGAGGGATATCCTGACACCTCTGCACTCTTCCGCTCCGTCGCCGAGGGTGAGACCGGCCACGCGTTCGGTCACTTTGACTTCCTCGCCGAGGTCGGCGATCCCGCCACCGGTGAGCCGGTCGGACCTACCGAGGACAATCTCAAGTCCGCCATCGCCGGCGAAACCTACGAGTACACCGAGATGTACCCCGGTTTCGCGAAGACCGCCCGAGATGAAGGCTTCGACGAGATCGCGGAATGGCTCGAAACCCTGGCCCGTGCCGAGAAGTCCCATGCCGGTCGCTTTGGCGAAGGTCTTCAGGACATCAGCTGAACAATCTTCGATTGATGTTCAGATGAACACCAGACATGAAGGTCCGGGTGATCGCGATCAAGCGATGGCCCGGACCTTTGTGGCATCGGGCTCCGGTCGGAGCCCATCCAATGGGTGATCAAAGGAGAGACGTTGACAACCACCTATGACCCTTTCAGCCCGAAGTACTTCGATGAGGCTGACCTGCGCGAGGAGATGACCCGCGTATATGACCTGTGCCATGGGTGTCGTCTCTGCTTCAAGTTCTGTTCCTCATTCCCGACGCTGTTCGAATACATCGACGCTCACGACGACCAGGACGCGGCGAAGCTGACCACCGCCCAGCAGGATCAAGTGGTTGATGAGTGCTTCCAGTGCAAGCTTTGTTACATCAACTGCCCGTACATTCCGGGCCAGCATGAATGGGAACTCGACTTTCCCCGGCTGATGATGAGGGCGGAACAGGTTCTGTACAAGAACCGCAAGCGGTCCCTCAAGACCAAGGCCACTGACCTGGCACTCGGGAAAACGGATCTCACTGGAAAGATCGGATCGGCGACCGCCGGGGTGACCAACAAGGCGATTGCCACTCCCGAAAGCCTTCCCCGCCGGGTGATGGAATCCACCGTGGGCATTTCCGCGGAGCGAATCCTGCCGCCCTACCAGAAGCAGCGATTCTCGACCTGGTTCCGCAAGCGCTCCGAGAACCTTGGGCGTTCCAAACGTGCGGAGGTCGCCCTCTTTCCGACTTGCCTGGTGGAATACCAGGACACCAGAACCGGCAAGGACATGGTGTCCGTATACGAACGAAACGGGATTTCCTGCGAACTTCCCGAACCGCAGGTCTGCTGTGGAGCACCTGTGCTGCATCAAGGGGACGTGGAGGGATTCGTGAAGTCCGCCCGCAAGAACATCGAGACCCTGGCCATATGGATTCGCAAGGCTCGAAGTCGGGGAATCGATCCGGCGGTGGTCGTTCCGCAGCCCACGTGCGGATACATCCTGAAGAAGGACTACGTGGATTACGTGGGTGGCGCCGATGCCGAGTTGGTTGCCCAACACACCTACGACGCCTCCGAGTTCCTGATGAAGATCCACAAGGAAGACAAGGACGCGGGTGGCGAGGGCCTTGATCAGGATTTCTCCGGTGCCGTGCCGGAAACCACCACCTATCACGCGCCCTGTCACCTTCGGGCCCAGAACATGGGATTGAAGAGCCGGGATCTGATCAAGCTCACGGGCACCAAGATCACGCTTGCGGCCGAATGTTCCGGGATCGACGGCACCTGGGGCCTGCGGGAGGAGAACATGGCCGAGAGTCGCAAGGTGGCATCAAAGCTGACCCGCGCAATCGAGAATGCCGACAGTGAAGCAGTTGCCGGCGACTGCTCCCTGGCCAACGGCGGAATCACACTCGAGACCGGCATATCGCCCGTTCATCCACTCACGCTCGTGGCCCGCGCCTACGGAATTTCCGAGGACGAATGATGGGCAATCGAAAACTCGTCCTTGGTGACATCATCGACCTGAGGGCCTACGAACGCGGGCGGGAAGATTTCCGCAGGAACATCATCGAGTTGAAGAAACGGCGGCGAGTTTCGGTCGGACCGTTTCTCACACTGTTGTTCGAGAACCGCGAGACGATCCGGTTCCAGATCCAGGAAATGGCGCGGGCCGAGAAGATCATCTCCGACGAGGGAATCGAGACAGAGTTGCGGATCTACAATCCGCTCATCCCGGACCCGGGCACCCTGTCGGCCACACTCTTCCTGGAACTGACCACCGACGAGCAGTTGAGGGAGTGGCTGCCCAAGTTGGTCGGAGTGGAGCGCAGTGTGCTGATCTCCTCGGGCAGCGATCTGGTCCGATGTATTCCCGAGGAAGGCCACGAGGCGAACCTCACACGAGACGAGATCACCGCTGCGGTGCACTACATCCGCTTCGAGTTCACCGCGGATCAAGTCGCACGGTTCGGTGACTCCGCGGTGCAAGTGATTGTGGATCATCCCGAATATCCACAGGCTGTCACTCTGGGTAGTGAAACGGTGGCCGAGCTGGCCTCCGATTTGCACACAGAGTAGGTATTTCTGACTAGAAGTCAACCGCTTTGTCATCGCGGGTCCGACGTTGGCATTATGGCCGCTATGACTCCCCCGACGACCGCCCTCAGTTGGGCCCAGACGGCAGCCTGTACTGGCCTCGAATCGACCATCTTCTATCCGGCGACGGACGAGGAAGCCGACACGGCCAAGGCGGTTTGTGCGGAGTGCCCGGTCCGGATGGACTGCCTCGAGCACGCCATCATGCGTCGCGAGCACAACGGCGTCTGGGGCGGTGCCACCGAGAAGGAGCGCCAGCGGATCATTCGCCGTCGCCGCCGGGAGCGGGCGGTGGCCAAGGCAGCGGCCTCCTGATGGGTGAACTCGAGTGCGCTCATGTCAGAATTTGAGCGCGCCGATGTCGGAATTTGAGGGCGGCGGAGGTTGGCCGGGAATCCTCACCTCGCTCACAAGTGGGACCGACCTCACCGGCAGCCTCGCCCAGGAAGCTCTCGGAGAGATCCTGCGCGGCGATGCAACTGACGCCCAGATCGGCGGGTTCCTGACGGCGCTCAAGACCAAGGGCGAATCGGTGGAGGAAGTGACCGGCCTGGTTGCCGCCATGCTCGATGCATGTGTGGATCTGCCGCTCCCCGAACCGGCCGGGACGATCGACATCGTTGGTACCGGTGGTTCCAGCGCCCTTCCGGGCGGAGCATTCAATGTGTCAACGATGGCTTCGATCGTGGCTTCGGCTGCGGGAGCGGTGGTCTGCAAACACGGAAACCGCAGGGCGTCCTCCACCTCCGGCAGCACTGACATGCTGGAGGCCCTCGGGGTGGAAGTTGAGCTCGGGAGCCCGGAGGTATCGACCTGCGTGTCGGAGCTGGGATTGGGTTTCGCCTTCGCCCGCAAGTTCCACCCGGCCATGCGATTTGTCGGTCCGGTTCGAGCCGAGTTGGGTATCCCGACGGTGTTCAACATTCTTGGGCCACTTGCCCATCCGGGCCGAATCGGACGCCAGCTTGTCGGTGTCGCCAATCCCGCTCTGGTGGACCTGGTTGCCTCCACGCTCGCCGAACGCGGAATCACGGCATGGGTGGCCCACGGCTCCGATGGACTGGATGAGATCACCACCACAGGACCGACACTCATCGTGTCGATCGCCGATGGGGATCAGGAACGATTCGAGCTGTCTCCGGGAGATTTCGGGGTGCCCGCAGCAACTTCGGAACAGATTTCGGTGGGCGATCCTTCTGAAAACGCACAGGTGGCACGTTCGATGCTCGCGGGGGAGTCCGGACCCCTTCGTGACATGGTGGTGATCAATTCGGCCGCCGCGCTCCTGGTCGCCGGCGTGGTGGAGGATCTGGGCGCTGGAGTTGAGTTGGCCGGCGAGGCACTCGACAGCGGTGCGGCGGCAGCGAAGCTGGAACAGCTCGTGGAGTTGACCCAACACCTCGCAAGCAACGCCTGAGTTCGAACGCGCCTGCTGCGAGTCAGCGCTGACGTCTGGAAGCTGTGGCCTTCTTCGCGGCGAACCGGGGAACCGCGGGAATCCGGCTGGAGTACTCACCTTCGACCCATTCCAGGATCACCGACGGACTGTGGCGCTCCAGCCAGGCAGCCACGGCTGTCAGTTCATCCGCCAGTCCCTTGGCCACGGCCTCCTGCGGCGAGGGAAGTTCCTCCGGTCGCATCTCCACCTGGCGAGACAGGCCCGCATCGGGTTGACCATGCCAGAGGTCGTGATCCTGTCCCCGGTCGGGAGCAGGCCAGATCCGCCACAGGATTCCCCGGCGCATCTCGATCCGTTCACCTGTCACCACGATTCGCAGGACCAGCCGTTCGCATCGAAGAAGTGAGTCGAATCGACGCTGCCGAGCGATGGTCGACGCCAACGCCTCGAGGCGGTCACGAACAGCGCCGGCTTCTTCGAACCGCTCATCTGCGGCCAGCGCTTCCATCCGGATGGACAGGGGAGCGAAGAGGACCTGAATGTCAATCTCCACAGCCCGCAGTGTTGACTCGACGTGGCTCCGGTACTGCTCCTGGGAGATGTCCCCAGCACACGGGCAGGTGGACACACCCAACTGGGCCGGAGCGCATGGGCCGCTACGTTTCGAAACCTTCGGAACCTTGCCGGTGCACCTCCGCAGCGGAATGGCGGATTCGATCGCTTCCGCAACCAACTTCGCCCGCCTGGTGGAGCCAATCGGTCCGAAAAGAACACCTTCCCCTTTGCCCGGCTTCCTGACCACCGACAACCGGGGAAAGTTCTCCTCCATTGTCAGGCGGAGGTAACAGGACTTCCGCCAGCGCGTGCCCTGGCTGTTGTACGGCGGTGTGAGATCCCGGATGAGCCGAGCTTCAAGCACTGACGCTTCCAGTGTCGTGCTGCACACCTTGTGATCGATTCGACCTGCTTCACGAAGCAGGGCACCAACCTTGCGGCGGTCATCGCTCGAGAAGTAGCTGCGAACCCGGGAACGGAGATCGGTGGCCTTGCCCACATAGAGCACATGTCCCTTGGGATCACGAAAGAGATATATCCCCGGCGACCTGGGCAGTCGCTGGGTCAGCGCAAGCTTCTTCGCCTGTGGATGTGAAGCCATCTTGGGAAGGCTCGCCAGATCATCGAGACCCAGCACACCGAATGCCGCCGCCCGCTCCATGAGAACGTGGAGGAGATCGGCGGTGGCAAGTGCATCCGCCAGTGCGCGATGTGAGGGCTGATTCGCCAGGCGGAGTCGGCTCGCCAGCGTGGACAGCTTGCAGTTGGGCACCTCCTCACCGAGGAGCCGTCGCGAAAGCGCCACCGTGTCGATGGTCCGGTGTTCCAGGGGTGGGCGACCATCACGTTCCAGGGCGGCTTGCAGAAATCCGACGTCGAATCGCACATTGTGTCCAACGATCACGGCGTCACCGATGAAATCCATGAGGGTGCCCAGCACCGATTCGATCCTTGGCGCCTTGGTCACCATCGATTCGGTGATTCCGGTGAGCACGGTGATTGTGGGAGGGATGGCACGACCCGGATTCACCAGTGTCGACAAGGTTCCACAGAACTCGCCGCCTTTGACCTTGACTGCACCGATTTCGGTGATCACGTCCTTCTGGGGTGAGCCGCCGGTTGTTTCGAAGTCGATGACCGCGAATGTCGTATCCACCAATGGCTGACCGAGGTCTGCGAAGCTGCGTTGGAGGAATTCGGGTTGGGCAGCACGATCATGCATCAGCGGAAACCTTTCCGAACGTACGTTCGATTGTCAAGTATTTCCGTTTGCGGGCTGCGAGTACGATTCGCGTCGTGAATACCGATCAAGTACCCAGATATCGCTGCAACGCCTGCGGCAACCTGACTCGATTCGACGTCACGTCGCGGCGTCGAACCAGGGCGTTCCACCACTTTGACGTTTCTGGCGACCTCTCGGTCGAAGCTGAAACGGTGCTTGAAGAGGAAACCGAGGAGGTTTCCTGCCGCTGGTGTCACAGTTCGGGTTCCGTGGTCGGCCTGGAGGCACCCGAGAAGGTGGAGGCACCCGAAAGGGGAGTGGATGGCAATCCCGAGTCAACCACCGGGTCAGTCGCACGGTCGGCCGAGGGCTGAGCCATCGACGTCGAACCAACCCTGGTTCTGGATGCTCTCCAGGTGGCCATGGTCACCGCCCGCCATGATGCGTCGGCTCCCGACGCGCCGCCACCGCCGGCATCACTGAGGCCTTATCTCAAGTTTGCCAAGTTTCCGGAGAGGGCGATGATGGCGGTCATTTCCTCCCTGAACTCGGATGAGGAGTTCCGCCGGCGTGTGGTGGAAGTGCTGAAGAAGCCTGAGGACCTTGACGAACCATCCCGGCTCTTCCTGCTGCGTCCCGATGGCTGGAAGGAGGAACTGTCTGCGCTGGCGGAAGTGCAGGCTGAGGACTCTGAGCGCCGGGACAAGAAATCGGCCGAAGTGGACGCGCGTAGGAAGCTCGCCGGACTGGAAACAGCGCTGGAGAAATCCCGTTCCGAACTTGCCGAGTCGCGGGTACGTGCGGATGTCGCGGAGCGTGAACTGGCGGATGTGTCTTCCGAGCTCGGCCAGATGAAGGCGGCAGCGGTATTGCTTTCCGAAGAGCTCGACGAAGCCACCGGTGAGCGACAACAGGCGGTCCGGCAACTGAAGACATCCGAGGCGCTGGCCACCGCGCGTCTGGCGAAAATCAGGGCTCTGGAAGCATCAGTGCGCTCAGCCTCTGCCAGAGCTGGCACTGATCCGTCCGGGGATTCAGGCAATGCGCCGGGGACCGACGAACTCGGTGGGCGAGCCGCAGAACTTGCTGCTCGAGAGTCCGAAGTCGAGTTGGCCGAGAAGTTGCTCAACCGGCTGTCGGGGGCGATCACCGGTGTCCTTTCAGAACTTGAAAGCCTTGGACCACCTGTTGCCCCGGCGACAACCAGACCCGCGGTCAGCTCACATCGAAGGGCGCTCCGGCTGGGTCGCGGAGTTCCTGACGACAGCCGGCAGGGTCTGGCCGACTTGCTGGATCACGAGCCGATGTGTGTGTTCGTGGATGGATACAACGTGTCCAAGTCGGCTTGGCCGCAACTGTCGATCGCTGATCAGCGGGACCAGTTGATAGCCATGCTCGGACGCATGAAGAGCCGAACCTCCGCAGATGTCCATCTCGTGTTCGATGGTGATTCCACCGGGGCCCGGCCCAACGTGTCGGTTCCGTATCCGGTGCGCGTGCACTTCACGGAGGACGGTGTGGAAGCCGACGATCGGATTCTCGAGTTCCTCGATGATCTGGATGCGCGAACTCCGGCGCTTGTGATCTCCTCTGACCGCAGGGTTCGTGATGGTTCGCGAGAGCGGGGTGCCAACGTGATTTCAAGCCGCGTCCTGATCGAGTTCTGTCGGAGAGGTTGAACGCCTGACAGGAGTTGAACCTTGCCCAGCGGGATCCGGGCTGCGCGCGATCAATGTCACCGCGATCAGTGTCACTGCGATCAATGTCACAGGGCCTTCTTAGGTTGATCGGCATGACCCCAGAGGCCTTTCCCCATCCACCCCGTCGAAGCAGTCCGGCTCCGAACACGAATCGGTTTCGGAGTCCTGACGAGCCTCCCGGCAGCGAACAGCCGAATCAGGCCGGACCGTTGTGTTTCGGCTGTGACGATTGTTGTCAGCGCAACACGAGCCATTGCGAAGACTGCCTGGTCACCCACCTCTGTTCGGAGCGGGATGGTTCGGTGGTGGTTTCCATGGACGAGATGCGACTCGTCAAGCGCCTCCAGGGTGCGGGACTGGTTTCACCGAACCGTCATCGTCGACAGATCATCTGAGTCTTCCCGTCCCGATCTTCACGGCCCCGAGACCCGGAAGGAAGGCCGCGACCGCACGAAGGCACAACTGCGGGAAAGCACGGCCGCATGAAGGCACAACTGCGGGAAGGTGCAACCGCACGAAGGCACAACTGCGGGAAGGCGCAACCGCATGAAGCCACAACTGCGGGAAGGCGCAACCGCATGAACCCACAACGGCGTGATGAACGAAGGCACAATTGTGTGATGAACGAACCGGTCTCTCCCAAGCCCTCCTCGGGGACCGACGTGGAGGAGTCGGACTCGAGTCTCGAAGACGATCTGCTGTCGGTCGGCGACATCGACGGAGTCGCCGCAATCGGAATCTGCGGAGTTGAACCGCTCACACAATCCCTGAAGATCATCCAGCAGCGAAAAGATGCCGGGCTTCATGGCGGAATGAACTTCACCTACCGGAATCCGGTTCGCTCCACTGATCCCCGAACCGGCCTTCCGAGTGCGCAATCGGCGATCGTTGTCGCTCATTCGTACTCGCCGGATACCTCCGAAGCCTCCGAAGCGGACTCTGCGCGCGTCGCCCGCTACGCAGCACAGGATGCATATGGACGTCTTCGGGAGGTGCTCGACCTGATTCGTTCCAAGCTGACTGCTCGCGGATATCGGGGTACACCCGTCGCTGACAGCAATGCACTCGTGGACCGCGCCATGGCACATCGGGCAGGTCTGGGATGGATCGGCAAGAACACGAACCTGCTGGTGCCGGGTGTAGGCAGTTGGGTGGTTCTGGGCACCGTCCTGACCAATGCGAAACTCACGGAATCCGCTCGAGATCCACTGCTCCAAGATCCACTGCTCCAAGATCAATTGCCCCAAGATCAATTACATGGACAATGCGGACGTTGTGATCGTTGTCTGACCGAATGCCCAACGGGAGCACTGATCGAGCCGGGTGTACTGGATGCGGGGCGTTGTTTGTCATGGCTGTTGCAGATCGAGGGATCGTTTCCTGTGGAGTTCCGTGAGGCTCTGGGGGACCGCATCTACGGCTGTGATGACTGCCAGGAGGTTTGCCCGCCCAATAGGTCCGCTCCGGAGGTGAGGATCGAGCTGTCGTCAACGGGCTCGCGAGTGAACCTCGATTGGCTGTTGACGGCAGGCGACGAGGCACTCATGGCGGAGGTTGGCGGTTGGTACATCCCGAACCGGGAACCCAGGTATGTCAGGCGAAACGCCCTGGTGGTGCTGGGCAACTCCGGTCGGTCCGACAAACACGCAGCAGACCTTGTCCGGGCATATCTGGAATCCCCGGACACCATGTTGGTGGAACACGCCGCCTGGGCTGCCGGGCGGTTGGGGATGCTCGAAATGCTCAGATTGCCCGATTTCCGGGATCATCCGGCCGTGAAGGCTGAACTGGCTCTGCGGGGACCGGGATAGATGTCGGTGCCTGTGAGCTGTCGGGTGCCTGTGCGCATGCGCCGTTTGGTTGATTCCATGGCTGAGCGGCGAGACTGTCCGGTGATGGAAGCCGAGGGGGATCCACCCAAGCCGGAAACCGCGGCCGAAGCGCGTGCCCGCATGCAGAGCCAGCGCGCCGCCCGATCTGTTGCCCGGGAGGCTGAACTGGCTGCGGTATACGGCGATCGGGTCCCCGGTCAGGTGGTGATCGGCGCCTCGGTGGGTACGACCACGGTGTTCGTGGCCCTGACGGTCATGGCTGTGATCTGGACCGAGAGTCTCGAAGGACCCTATCTGGCGTATTCCTTCGTGGCCTTCCTGCTCGGCACGGGCATCTTCTTCGTTGACCTGCTTCTGGCCGCGTCCCGGAGCCGTACCGATGCCATGGGTATCGGTGGACTGTTCTTCCTGGCCGACTCGGCTCCCACGACGGCAGTACGGGCCATGAACTGGTCGCTGGGGATCGCCGTCGTCGCTTCTATTGTCGGAGCACTGATGAGATCCCAGACAGCGGTGATATTCGGAACCCTCGAACCGATCCTGCCGCTTGCCCTCAGTGGCCTGTGGAGCGTTCGCCATGGGAACTTCCCCTTGCGTACCGATGTGCCCGGCGGAGGGTGACCGTGTCTGATGACAATCCCCGTGTGCTTCTCTTCACCGGCAAGGGCGGAGTCGGCAAGACCACCTCGGCAGCGGCCACCGCGTTGACCCTTGCCGCCCGCGGGAAGAGAGTTCTCGTGACTTCTGCCGACCCGGCGCACTCCCTTGGTGATGCACTCGAAACGGATCTCGGTACCGAGCCGGCGCTCGTGGCTCCCAGATGCTGGGCTCAGCAAGTCGACGCGTTGGAGCGAATGGAGCAGTCCTGGGGTGATATCCGAGGGTGGTTGGTGGACGTGTTCAACTGGGCGGGTCTCTCCACGGTGGAAGCCGAGGAACTGGCGACCTTCCCGGGTGTTGAGGAGTTGGTCGCCCTTCTCGAGATCGAGAACCTTTTTGGTTCCGGCCAGTTCGACGTGATCGTGGTGGATTGTGCGCCGACCGCTGAGTCCCTGCGCCTGCTTTCGCTTCCGGACATGCTCGATTGGTACATGCAGAAGTTGTTTCCGGCCTCCAGGCGGATCAGTCGGCTCGTGAGTCCGGTTCTGAGCCGGCTGACCGACGTACCCATGGCCGAACCCGCCGTGTTCACCAGCGGCGAGCGACTCCAGCGCCAGCTCACCCGGGTACGAGATCTGCTCACCAATCCTGAAATCACCTCGGTCAGATTGGTTCTCACACCGGAAAAGATGGTGGTGGCGGAAGCGCGCAGGAGCCACACCTATCTGTCCCTGTTCGGGTATCACGTTGACGCGGCGATCATCAACAGGCTCCTGCCCGAGCATCTTTCGTCGGAATTCCTGGATGACTGGCGGAAAGCACAATCCGAACAGGTGAAGGTGATCGAGGAAGCGTTTGACCCGATGACCCTGCTCCGCGCACCCTTGCATCCGGGTGAGGTGCTCGGACCCTCTGCGCTGGCTGAATTCGGCCGGGAAATCTGGGCCGAGCATGATCCCGAATCCGACCTGCATCCCGGAAGGCCACTGCGGATGGAGCGAGATGCCGACGGATCCTCGGTGCTCGTGATGGAATTGCCAAATGTGGATGGTGATGAAATCCGCATGACCCAGCAGGATTCCGAAGTCTCCATCTCGGTGGGTCCCTATCGGCGGAACCTCCTGTTGCCGGACTCACTCCGAGGGCATCAGGTTTCCTCCGCAATCATCTCCGAGGGCGAGTTGAGGCTCGGATTCAAAAACTGAGAGCCTCCGAGTTCCGGTTCCGCAGGTGCGCCGGGCGCTGGAAACAGACATGATGTCTGAATGAACCGCGATGACACCTCGGCAGGCGCTGAGCATCTCCAGAACGCCGCCCGGGAAATGATTGCCGCAGCCCGCTTGTTCCTGGATGCTGCCGAAGAGCTGGTCGAGGACCCTCAGGTTGTGTCGGA
>JAUXGW010000328.1 GCA_030621865.1 Actinomycetes bacterium | reverse complement strand
TGTATCCGCAGGTTGCTCTGGACACCAGCTGGGGCCTGAGTCTCAGTCGGCGAGCAGAACCTCACCGCTGGCAGACCATGGACGTTCTGGGCGCAGCAGCGTCGGAGCACCTCGGTCGGCACGTGGCCTCGATCCCCACTTCGGAGATCTACTCGTGTTTTCCTGCCGCCGTACGGATCCAGCAGCGCGAGCTCGGGTTGCCCCTTGATGGAACCCCGACCGTCACCGGCGGGATGCCTTTTGCCGGAGGACCCCTGAATCACTTCACGTACATGGCCACTGCCGCCATCGCCCGGGAAATGACAGGCTCCACCAGTCCGAACGCCCTGATCACCACGGTCTCGGGCCTGCTCACCAAGGGAGGACTGATGGTCTGGGGCAAGGAGCCTCACCCCGACGGTGCCCTGGTGGCCGACGTCGCTGCCGATGCCGAAGCCGCAACCAGCACGGTTGGCGTGGACGACTTCGATGCTTCGTTGAATCCCGAAGACACCGATCGCGTGCTCGGTGCCACGATCACTGGTGGATTCGATCCTCGTCTGATCACACTGTGCCGGAGCGCAGAGCACAACGCCATCACGTCAACTCCGGCCGGCCCTGACCTGGTGGAGGATCCGGTCAGCGCCCTCAGCTGATCACGAACTCATCCGGATCCGGCTGCCGGGTCCATGACCAGTAGTCCACGAGACGCCAGGGGCTGAGGATGTAGATACGCCCGGACTCATTCATGTACCAGCTCGTTTTGATCGAGTCGTGCGCCCAGACCATCTGATCCAATTCTGCCTGAAGGCGCACGTTGTATTCGTCATGCACATCGGGGAGAACCTCCAACGAGTCCCCTGGTGACTCCATCAGGAGTTTGAGGCAACCCATCACGTACCTCATCTGGCACTCCGAGTGGAAGATGAGGCTGCCACCCGAGGCCAGGTTCGTCCCGGGCCCATAGAGACAGAACAGGTTCGGAAAGTTCGGCACCGTGATGCCGAGGTGGGCCGTCGGTTCGTCACCCCACTGATCAGACAGAACAACACCGTCACGTCCCTGGATTCGCATCGGCCAGAGGTACTTGTTGGCATTGAATCCGGTGGCGTAGATGATCACATCGACCTCGTGATCAACGATCTCTCCGGCGGGGCCGCGGGTCCGAACACCCTCAGGCGTGATCTCCATGATGTCGTCCGTCACGAGATCCACGTTGTCCCGCGTGAGCGAATTCAACCAGCTGCCGTTGTCCTGGAGAGTTCGCTTCCCCAGACAGACGTAGTCCGGCACCACCTTCGCCGCGAGGTCATCGCGGTCACCCACCTGCTCCAGAATCCACGAGGTGAAAAACTCCCTCCCCAGGTCGTTGGCCTCACTCACGGCGCGTTCGGGATGCGGCCATTGCGGGTCCACCTTCATCGCCGCCCAGGCGCCATCGCAGGCGGGCCAGAAGATCAGGAAGCGGTACCACCGGCCATAGAACGGCAGGTGTCGCAGCGCCCACTGCACACCGGATCCCACCGCATCGTGGTAGTGGGGATTGGGGAACATCCAGGGAGCCGACCGCTGGAAGACGCTGAGTCTGTCAACCTGGTCGGCAATGGTCGGCACAATCTGGAACGCACTCGCCCCGGAGCCGATCACGGCCACCCTCTTTCCAGCCAGATCGGCACCTTCGACCCATTCGGCAGAGTGCATCGCGACTCCCACAAATGAATCGATGCCTGCGATGTCCGGCAGTTTCGGTCGGTTCAACTGACCGACCGCGCTGATCAGAGCGGTTGCTTCGATCGAATCGACCTCGCCATCAGCGCTGCGGGTCTCCACCACCCAGCAGTGATCACTGTCCCTCCACCCAGCGCCGACCACCTCCGTGTTGAACCGGATGTGCGGGAGCACGTCGTGATCTTGCGCCGTCTTCTCGAAGTACGCCTGAAGCTCCGGCTGGCGCGAGAAGAACTCCGACCACTCGTTGTTCGGTTCGTTGGAGTAGCAGTAGAAGTGGTTCCCGACGTCCACTCGGCAGCCCGGATAACGATTCTCGTACCAGGTCCCACCCACTGCCGGGTTCTTCTCGATGATCGTGTAGTCGATGCCGGCCTCACCGAGCCTCATGCCGGCCAGCACACCGGACATTCCCGCACCGATCACAACCACATGGGCGGATTCCCGTTCGACCGCCGCCACATCCGACAGGTCGACCTGCCGGGAATCGATGCCATCAAGTTCCAGTTCCTCGAGCATCATCGGGACGTATTCTTCGGGGACTTCCTCGGCGACCAGAACGTTCATCATCTCGTGCACGAGGTCTTCCGATGGGGCCGGCGGCAGCACACATCCGCCGTCGCGGAACTCCAATATCGCTTCCAGCGCCCGATCCCTCACCCGCTGCTGTGCCTCGGGTTCCATGAATCCCTGAACCTCGTTGAGGTA
>JAUXGW010000223.1 GCA_030621865.1 Actinomycetes bacterium | reverse complement strand
ATACAGTGTTCGTCACATCATCCGTCTTGCCATTCCAAACTAATTCAACTTCATATGAGATCGAGCGCAAGGAGCAGATCGAACAGGGTCTCGCCGAGGAGCCGGTTCCTCTCGAGGATCTCCTGACGGAGGTGTCGAGTGACCCAACGGAGGTGCCCGAGGATCTCCGGTTCAAGCGGGTCTCGGTTTCCGGCACGTGGTCAGCTGAGGATGAAGTTGTGATCCGCAACCGATCCCTCAACGGAGCTCCCGGTGGCTGGGTGATGACTCCGTTGGTACTCGATGACGGAACAGCGGTGGGCGTTGTGCGGGGATGGGTGCCTCTCGGGCTGGCCAATGATGGAGGCCCGGTAGATGTCGCCGAACCTCCTTCCGGGGAAGTCCAAGTCAGCGGTGTGATCGGCCTGACCCAGGAGGAACCAGGGTTTGGAGCCAAGGATCCCGCCGATGGAATCCTCGATTCGCTCGCCCGCGTGGACCTGTCCCGATACGACGAACAACTGGAGCAGGATCTGCTGGGTGTCTGGTTGACGATGGACGGCATGAACCCGCCGCCAACCAATGAGGTTGTCCAGACCGTGAACGTCGAGATCCCCACCCCCTCACAGAACTTCTCATACATGGTTCAGTGGTTTCTGTTCGCCACCATCTTCGGCGTCGGATACCTGCTGATCCTCCGCAAGGTTGCTTCCAGCCGTGAGTGACACCCGAGAACGGATCATGCGCGCCACTCTGCGCTGCGCGGAGCGTTCCGGAGTCTCGGGGTTCTCCATGGAAGACGTTGCATCGGAGTCCGGATTGTCCCGGACATCCGTATACCGGCATTTCCCGGATGGTCGGTCCCAACTCCTCGAGGAGACTGCCACCTGGGAGGTGGCCCGCTTCTGGACGGGATTGGCAATCGGGGTTGCCCATCTTGAATCACTCGAGGACCGGTTGGTCGAAGGTCTGGTTGTCGGCGCCAAGCGCCTGAAACAGAGCCACATCATGGCGAACCTGATGGAGCCGGACGTGTCGGAGCTGGCCGGTGCTCTCGAACCGGCCCGGCCGCTCCTGCACACATTGGTGCGCGACTACGTCGCGGAGACGCTGGTTCTCGAAGCGGATGCCGGAAGGCTTGCCGACGGAGTCGACGTGGACGAGGCTGCCGATTACCTGACGCGAATGGTTCTCTCCACTCTGACCAGCCCGGCCGGCGTGGACTTCACAGACCCCGAACAGACCCGCAGGGTGGTTCGAACCCAGTTTCTCGCCGGAATCACAGCGCCCGATCCGGGCTGACCACACGGCGTCGAGCCGGATGAGGGGGCGTCGAGCCGGATGAGGGGGCGTCGAGCCTGAGAGAACAGGCTGCCTGTGACTATCGTCACACGATTGTGGGTAGCAATGAGACAGATTTGGTCTTACTGTAACCCTCGTGGATTTAGCAACCCCCCGCCCTGCCGCGGCACCGCTGCAACTGCACGGCATTGAACCTGACTCGGTGGAAGCCGACATAGTGGCCGGGGTAGTCGTGTGTGCTGCCAGATGGGGAATGTCCAGAACCACGGTTGACGACATAGCCCGTGAGTCCGGGGTTTCGAGGGCGACGGTTTACCGCTTGTTCCCCGGTGGCAAACCCGCGGTGCTCGATGTTGCGAAACAAGTCGAGGTGATCGGCCTGTTGTCCGGGGTGATCACCCGACTTGATGATGCGATCTCCCTGGAGGAATCGATCACGGTTCTGCTCCATGATGGTTTCGTCGGTGTCTCGGCGCACCCGGTGCTGTCCTTCATGAGAGATCACGAGCCGGCCGAACTCGCCGCATTCCTGTCATTCGATCGCCTGAGCCAACTGTTCGAAACCGCGGCGGACCTCATGTCGCCCGGTCTTCATCGGTATCTCGACGCCGTGACCGCCACCGAAGTTGTGATCTGGGCATCGAGATTGGTGATCTCGCATTACATGAATCCCGATCCGGATCACTCCCTCGCAGACGCTGAGTTCTCGCGGGGCCTGGTCAGAAAACACTTCGTTCCTGCCCTTGTGGGGAACCAACCAACTGAGGAGTACCAACAATGACCGAAACTGCATCATCCAATGAGGATCTGATCGGAAGAGCGGACGTGGATGACCTCGAGGCCATCCTCGCTGTGAGTAATGAGGACCGTGACGCCGTGGTCAGCCACGTGGAGCAGACATCCGAGGTCATCTTCACCTGGGACTACGACAAGGGAGCAAAACCCTCGCTCGAGAAGCTCTACGAAAAGGCAAAGGTCTCGATGTGGAACGGTGAGACCGACCTTCCCTGGGACACCGAGGTGGATCAGGAACAGGTCATCGCGGCCAACGTGGTCCAGAACAATCCCGACGGAGGCTTCGCGGACTTTGATGTCGTGGGAACACCGTTCGAGAAGTGGACCGACGCCGACTGGATGCGGTTTGGCGTCGAGAGCCAGAACTGGATGCTCAGCCAGTTCATGCATGGGGAGCAAGGTGCCCTGCTGTGCACCGCCAAGATCGTGGAAACCGTGCCCTGGATCGATGCCAAGTACTACGCATCCACCCAGGTCATGGACGAGGCGCGCCACGTGGAGGTGTTCGCCAAGTACCTGGACACCAAGTTGTCGGGTCATTACCCGGTGAATGCACACCTGAAGATGCTCCTGGATGACATCGTGACGGATCCGCGCTGGGACATGACTTACCTGGGCATGCAGATCATGGTGGAGGGACTGGCGCTCGCTGCGTTCGGTTTCATGCACCAGATGACCACCGAACCCCTGCTCAAGAAGATGCTCCGTTACGTGATGAGCGACGAGGCACGTCACGTGGCATTCGGCGTCCTGTCACTTCAGGACTTCTACGACGAATTGACTGACGCAGAGGTGTTCGAGCGTCAGGAGTTTGCATACGAGGCCGCAGTTCGCATGCGCGACCGCTTCCTCCAGCAGGAGGTGTGGGAACGAATGGGAGTTCCGGTGAAGGAAGCGGTGGAGCTGGTCATGCGCACCCCGACCCGGCAGATGTTCCAGATGATGTTGTTCGCCAAGATTGTCCCCAACTGCAAGAAGTTGGGGCTTCTCGACCGCAACGACAAATGGCTCCGTCGTCGATTCGAGGAACTTGGTGTGATCCAGTTCGAGGATTGGGTGGACACCACCGACGAGTACGAAAAGTTCTCGCTGGGCAAAGGTGAGCTGACCATCGCCCGGTAGTGTCGGCTCCGAGCGGCGTTTCGGGCAGATAGTGTTGCGGTCGATGGGCGACACAACACCCCGCTTCGGACGGGTGGTCACAGCAATGGTCACCCCGTTCGACGATTCCGGCGACCTCGACCTCGACGCAGCGGCTGAACTGGCCTATTGGCTGGCAGAGACCGGCAGCGACGGTCTCCTGCTTGCGGGCACAACGGGGGAGAGCCCCGCTCTGAGGGAATCGGAGATCCTGGCTTTGCTCCGCCGCGTTCGTGAAGCGGTGGATGTGCCGATTCTTGCCGGCGCCGGTTCCAACTCCACAGAACGCGCGGTGGAACTCACCAAGGCTGTGGCCGAGACCGGGGTCGACGGCATTCTGAGCGTCACCCCCTACTACAACCGGCCATCACAGAGCGGCCTGGCTGAGCACTTCAGGGCCGTTGCGGGCGCCACCGATCTGCCAGTGGTCATCTACGACATTCCGATTCGAACTGGCCGGAAGGCCGCCACGGAAACCCTGATCGAGTTGGCCAACAGCGTTCCCAACATTGTGGGCGTGAAGGATGCGGCAGGCGATCCAGCCGAAAGCGCCAAGGTAGTGCAGCACACGCCAGATGGCTTCGAGTTGTACGTGGGCGATGACTCGATGACGCTGCCTTTGTTGTCAATCGGCGCTGTCGGGATGATTTCGGTGGCCTCGCACTGGGCGGCCGCCCAGTTCGGAGAAATGATCGAATCGTTCACCAAGGGCGACGTGGAACTGGCCCGCAGGATCAACACCCGCCTGATTGAGTCGTACGAATTTGAATCTGGTGACGACGCTCCCAACCCCATTCCCACCAAAGCGCTGCTGCGTGTCCTGGGCCTGCGGGTAGG
>JAUXGW010000383.1 GCA_030621865.1 Actinomycetes bacterium | reverse complement strand
GATCACCGACCGGGCGCAGGTATTCTCCGGTGAGCAGAGTGTTGATGGCATTTGCCTGTACCACCACCGAAGGCTGGCGGTCATTGTCCCCGATCGGTGTGGGAACAATCCGGGCGCTTGCCGGGTCTGTGGCCCCCAACACGACAACCTTGTCCTGCACGTCCAGTGACTCTGGAGACTCGAACAGTTCCGTGGCCGAGATGAACGCAGCGCCACCGGGCAGAAGCTCGTCTGCATAACCAACTCTCAGCCGTTGATCCCCTTCGGTGGGAATGGTTCTGCCACCAATCGAGATCCCCCCGGGCAACTCTTCGATGGCCATTGGCAGGTTCTCGACCTGGGCAAGGACGAGGAGCGCGGCGGTCGGTATGAGCTGCCCGTCGACAAAATTCTCCGCAGGCGGATTCTCGGCAAGCAGCGGGACGGTTCGCAGCTTCTCCTCACCGCCCAGCACAACGTTGTCCAACCCGACGGCACCGGCGGCCTTGGCAAGTTCCGGACTCAGCTCGCGCGAGCGGAGCCTAGGGATGGACGTCCCGGCAGCCGGCGCACTCAGTTTCACGTCCGAAGCAACGAGGACCACACCATCGATCCCTTTGAAATATCCGGCGACCACCGACTCGAAATCGAGCGCGCTGACACCCGGATTCGCTGCTTCGATGATCGACTGGTCGATGATCACCGTGGAAGCGCCTGCAGCCTCGATCGATTCCAGAGCCTCCGCGTACCTGAAGGAATCAAGTCGGCCTTCCGCAACGAACTCCTCATCGGCCACGAGGACCATGACCCGATCGTCGAGGGCGGCCGTGCCACCAAGTGAGTCCATCATCTCCGCACGGGACGGCTCCGCCATCCCCGTACTGAGTCCCAGCCATGCCAGCCCGCCAACGGAAAGGCCGATCAAGGCTGCTATCCAGAAACCTCGCTGTGTTGGAGTCGCAATCACGGCACACCCAACGAAGCGTTACAGATGATCCCCGTTGTCTCCACCACGGCTCCGATCCCCAGCCTCAGTATCTCAAAACTCTAGAACAACAAGGCGATCCGATTCCGGTGAAATGCGTTTCGCGCAGGTCATTCGATTTCCAGTGAGGCGACGAAATCTTCCGCCAGGTCCACGAACTCAGGTGATGAACCGGTGAGGGCATACCCGGTCCCGATCTGATCGCCGGGATCTCCGAACACGTACGACACGGACTCGGTGTGCTCCAGGATCCCCCCGTTCCATACGCCGTCAAGGACCCCCCAGGAGATGAGGCATGACCCAACTTCGCACTCTGCGCCGTCTGGCAGTTCACCCACACGATCCGACACCTTCACTGCGGACCTTCCAGCCACGCTGGCTGGTTCGCTGCCGAGTATCTCCCGCTCGGGGACTGACTCCCACCAATCGACTATGTCGGGTGGTGAGTCGATCCACACGGCGTCTTCGAGTCCGCCAGCCGGGTCATCGGGGATCTGAACTTCCTTGTAGAACACCACCGCAACGGCTTCGCTGCCGCTGTCGTCGGTGGAGTTGGGTTCTCGGCCGAGGGCAAGGGTCCACGGAGCCTGTCCGCCCATGTACCAGCCTTCACCAATCGTGAAGCGGACAGTTCTTGCTGTCGCCTGTGTCTCGTAGGTGCCGGGCTCGAGCATTTCCCCCGACAACACTTCGGTCAGCGACATCACATCCCCCGATTCGTTCTGGTCAACCGAGCCGCCGGTCAGGTGGAGGCCGCGTTCGCCGAGTCCTTCCGATTCCGCATCTTCGGACTG
>JAUXGW010000249.1 GCA_030621865.1 Actinomycetes bacterium | reverse complement strand
GACCCGCTCGAGTTGGTCCGGGCCGTTGCGGAGGATATTCCGGGCTCTTCGTTCGTGCAGGTGGATGGCGCCGACACGTATCCGCTCGCCGGGGACATTGACGTCCGCGGTGAAGACGTCTCGGGGATTGCCGTGAATGTGGCGGCGCGGATCATGGGTCAGGCAGAGGCCGGGGAGACGCTGGTGTCCGCTTCGGTTCGCGAATCCGCACTGGGCTCGGGCCTTCACTTTGGTGAAGTCGGATCCGTGGAGCTCAAGGGCATCCCCGACCAGTTCACCCTGCATCGCTGGTTGCCTTAGGAGTCAGGGACGATCTGGCTCATGTCGGTGATCACAAGTCGCTTGATGGTTCGCCCGGACTGCGGTGTCGGCCGCACCTGTCAACGGCTTCGTGGATCCCGGCATGCTTCCCCGGGCCTCTGATATCCCGTATTCTGTTGATGGCGCAAAATTGGCCAGTGACAAGGAGTGAGTAGTGGACCCGAATAGTGCAGATGCGAATGAAGCCCGTTCCCGGCTCAATGCCGAGAAGGTTCGGGTGGAGGCACTCTTGAGCACTCTGGAGCAAGAGTTCATCGAGGAGGGCGGCATTTCCCTGTCCGGTGACGCTGGAGCCGACACGACCTACGCAGACAGCAACTTCGGCCTGCGTGAGGGTCTGAGGCACGAACTGGAAGAGGTTGACGCGGCCCTGCAGCGCGTTGATGACGGTACCTACGGAATCGACGAGGAGACCGGGGATCCGATCAACCCGGCCCGACTCGAAGCCGAACCGACGGCGCGAATCAACGTCCGTACCTGAACACCGAACGAGGCCCGGGTGGGTATTGAGCGAAGCCCGCCGCGCCCCAGGTGGAAAACGAGTGAAGGCGCACCGGCTTTCGCCTGATGCGCCTTCATCGAAACTCTCCCCCGGAAGGGGAAGTGCGCTAGACGATGGAACGTTCGAGAATCTCGGGGTCGCTCGGTCGGGCGATGAAATATACGAGCATCCCCAACAGCGGAAGGAAGAGGATGAAGAGCAGCCAGAAGAATTTCACCAAGGCGCCTTCATCCGGTCGCTGGAAGATGTCGACCGCCGTGTAGACCCAGGCGATGAACAGGGGTATGAAGACGAAGAAGAGGAGGAAGAAATCCCAAAACTCCATGAGGGGACAGCCTTTCAGATTGTTGGCACCTCACCCGCAGGCGCGTTGTGGGTGCCAGAATTGCCAACCGGCAGCGTATTTGCGGGACGGTGAGGGGACTAGCCACATTCGGCACGTTTCCACAGCCCGCTCCGGAGCACCTTCGACACGCACCAGTCACCCTCGACGTCTATTCCTGCAATGCTGAGTGAACCAAGCGAAACCATGGGGAGTTCAGATGGCTCACGATGTAGTGATCACCAACGGCACTGTTGTTGACGGCACAGGGGCACCGGCCAGACGGGCCGACGTTGGCATCGACGGCGATCGCGTCACTGCGATCGGCAGAGTGGACTCTGCCGGCGCCGGGATCACGATCGACGCCGAGGGAAAGATTGTGACACCAGGATTCGTGGACCTGCATTCTCACCTGGATGCCCAGGTCAGTTGGGATCCGATCATGCCCTCCCCTTGCTACCACGGTGTGACCTCGGTGGTGATGGGCAACTGTGGAATGACCTCCGCTCCGCTGCGACCGGGCCAGCAGGAAGTGCTGGCGAATGCGATGGAGACAGTTGAAGACATCCCGGCCTCATGCATTCTGGAAGGTCTGCCGTGGGACTGGGAAGGTTTCGGTGGTTACCTCGACGCCATAGAGGCCATGCCCCAGGGACTCAACGCCGGTGGATATGTGGGCGACGTGGCGGTACGGCTGTACGTGGCAGGCGACGCTGCCTGCGAGCCGGATTTCGAGGCCACACCGGATCAGTTGGCCGAGATGGCCTCGCTGGTCGACGACGCCATGCAAGCGGGTGCGTTGGGTTACTCAATTTCTCGCAGTCTCTTTCACCGGGTCCCCGACGGCCGCAATGTGCCTGGCACATGGTCTCCGCCATCGGAGTTCTTCGCCATTGCCGAACCGCTTCGAAAACGGCAGAGGGGAGTGCTCGAATCCGCTCCTCGATACAACTTCGAAGACATGGAGGGGGACCGTGTTGAGGAGGAGCTGGGCTGGATGGCGGAGCTGAGCCGCCAGACCGGCCGACCGTTCTCGTTCAACTTGCAGCAGATCAATTCCCTCGGCAAGCACTATCGGGACGTGCTGGCATTGTCTGTCGAGGCAAATGAGTCGGGAGCATGTTTGCGGCCTCAGGTGACACCACGCAGCGTCGGTGTGCTCTTTTCCCTCGCTGCGAACACACCGCTCGATGCCATGGCGGCGTATTCGGCCCTGGCCGACCTCGACCTGAAGGGGCGCCTGGCCGGACTGGCGGATCCGCATGTTCGTGCCGATCTCATCGCTGAGGGTGCCAACAGTCCCACGGAACCGTTCGAGCAGATGTTCCTGATGCGCGCGGGCATGCCATCCAACTATGACTATGACCCCTCAGACTCACTTGCTGCCATCAGTCGCGCGAAAGGTGTCAATCCCATCGAGGCCTACATCGACGAAATGCTTGATTCGGATGGCCGCTCGATTCTCAACTGGCCGGTCATGAATCAGGATCAGGATGCCGTGCGCGAGCTGGTCACATCCGATGTGACGATCATCGGATTGGCGGATGCAGGCGCTCATGCCACCCAGATCATGGACGCCTCTCAGCCCACTTACTTCCTGTCCCACTGGGTTCGCGACCAAAAGGCAGTTTCACTCGAGGACGGTGTGCGGGCAGTCAGCGGCGACACCGCCGAATTCATCGGCTACAAGGATCGAGGCACCCTGCTCGAAGGAAGCTACGCCGACGTCAACGTGATCGATTTCGATGCCCTGAGCCTTCCAGTCCCCCAGATCGTCAATGATTTTCCCGGCGACATCGCGCGCTTCGTGCAACGGGCGGACGGGATTGATCACACCTTCGTCAACGGCAAACACGTCATGGACCACGGTGAACACACGGGGGAATTGGCCGGCAGACTGCTTCGAAGCACCGACTGAAAGCGCTGATCGAGACACACCAACAGAGCAGATGTTGGTGAACGCGGTGCCGACGGGAGTCAGTCGGGCGAGCAACAACCTGGCTCAGTAGATGACCTCGGCAACGAGACTGCCGTCGTCGCCCTCCACCAGAACCATTCGGGTCATGCAGGGCATGCAGTAGACCTTGTCTCCCGCACGGAACTCACGCGCCGAGCGAATGACGACCTTGCAGACGGGGCAGATGACCTCATTGGGAGCCAACTCGTCATCAGGTCCGCTCCAATGCCGGTAGAACTTGCGCCACTTCTTTGGTACTTCCCTGAATCCAGTATCGGGCAGATCGAACTTGCGCCGGGGTGGGTCATCACCGTCGGCCGGTTTCGCAGCTGGTGGATCCCCCGACTTTGGCGGCAGCACATCACTCATCAGGCAAAACCCAGACGGTCGACCGCTTCCAGATAATCGCGACCAAGGTCGGGTCGATCGTCACGGTCAAGGCCGAGGTCCTCATAGACGCCGTCAAACGCGCCGAGCACCAAATAATCGAATTCGCGCTTGAAACCCTGAAGACGCTGACGTAGGTCGGGATCGCGGGACAGGGAAC
>JAUXGW010000028.1 GCA_030621865.1 Actinomycetes bacterium | reverse complement strand
ATCGGAAACAACCATTGGCACCGGCTTGCGGAGTCAGCTGCGGGGCGACCTTCACCTACACACGCTCTGGTCAGACGGCGGAGCCACCCTGAGGTCGATGGCCGAAACTGCCATGGCGCTCGGACACGACTACGCGGCGATCACTGATCACTCTCCAAGACTCACCATTGCTCACGGCTTGTCGGAGACACGGCTCCAGGACCAACTCGCCGAGATCGCCATGCTCAACATGGAATTGGCGCCGTTTCGAATCCTCACCGGAATGGAAGTGGACATTCTGGAGGACGGCTCACTCGATCTGTCCGATGACGCACTGTCCGGCCTGGATGTGGTGGTTGCCTCCGTGCATTCCAGACTCCGAATGGACCAACAGCAAATGACCCGGCGGATGGTTCGGGCAATCGCAAGTCCCCATGTGGATGTCCTCGGACACTGCACCGGCCGCATGATCCTGGGAAGTGGTCGACCTCAATCCGCGTTTGATCCGGAAATCGTGTTTGCGGCCTGCGCCCAATTCGACACCGCAGTTGAACTCAATTGCCGGCCAGAGCGCCGCGATCCCCCAACGGACCTGCTCCAGCTCGCAAGGGATTGGGGCTGCAAGTTCAGCATCAACACCGATGCCCATGCCCCGGGCCAGATGGAATGGCAGAACTGGGGTTGCGACCTCCTGGCTGAGCTGGAGATACCGCCGGAATCGATCGTCAACACATGGGAGGCCACCGCCCTCGTGGATTGGGCCACCTCACATCCCGTGAGTTGATCCGGACAGCGTTGATCCGGACAGGGTTGATCCGGACAGGCAAGTCCGCGTTGGCCCCATGAAGCCGCCCTCATGTAGCTTGGTATTCCTATGTCAAAGCGCACGCAGAAGAAAAAGAACAACGCGCGCCGCAAGAAGGCGAACCACGGGCGCAAGCCCAACCTCGGCCGCAACTCCTGACTTTCGCTGCCAGAGCAGCCCGAGGGAGTTCTGAGCAAGGTCCCGCCTGATCGGAGCGTTCAAATGCAGCTGACGGGCATCCGCCTCGGCGACTCGGCCCAATCCTGGCAAGATGCTGGTTTCACGGTCGCGCCCGCCGACGGATCACACTCCGCCGAAGGCACGGCAACTGTCTCTTTGGGCGGGACCCGGATACAGCTGACCGGTTCTGGCGGCGGATTCCTCGGTTGGGCATTCGGAGATGATCCAACGGCAAACGCGGCGGAATCCTCCATCGCAGCAACCGATCTGGATGGTCTGCCACTCCTGGAACCGCAACTGTTTCTGCCACCGTCGGCGGCACCCGCTCCGCACCCCAACGGAATCGTCTCCATTGATCATGTGGTCATCCAGTCTCCGGACATGCGACGCACGACCGAGGCGTTCACAAACCTCGGACTGACGCCATCCGGCGGCCGGACCTCCGACAGCTACGGGTCGACAATGCAACAGAGATTCTTCTGGGCAGGCGACGTGATCCTGGAGATGGTCGGACCGCTGGAGGAGTCGCCCGGTGACTCCGGCGACAATGCGGACAAACCCGGCGAGCATCCACCCGCAACGATGTTCGGATTGGCCTTGGTATCCCCCGACCTCCAGGCCACCGGAGATTTCCTCGGAGACCTGATGGGTGAACCCAAAGAAGCGGTTCAGGCCGGGCGAACCATTGCGGGGTTGCGCGGCAAGGACACCGGGATCTCGATTCCGATCGCCGTGATGTCTCCGCACGTCAAGCCCGGCTGAGGCACCTGGAATCTGCGATGAGCGCGTAATACCTCGCTAAAATGGGTGGCATGTCTGACTACAAGGCCCCGGTCAAGGATTCACTCTTCTCTCTTCGGTTGTTCGGGCATCTGGATGACCTGTCAGCATCGGAGAAGTACGCACAGGCTGACCCGGACACCGTCAGCACCGTTCTTGACGAGTTCGGTCGATTCTTCGAAGAGGTCTTCGGGCCGGTCAACGCGATCGGTGACACAGAAGGCCTCAAGTGGTCTCCCGAAGGTGTCACCACACCTGCTGAGTTCAAACCGGTCTATGAGAAGTACATCCAGGCCGGGTGGCAGGGATTCGGTGCCGACCCCGCATACGGCGGTGCGGGTTGGCCGCAGGGGGTCTACTGCCTCGCGTCCGAGTTCATGAGTGGATCCAATGCAGCACTGACGATGCTCCCGGGACTCACGGTGGGTGCGATGGAGTTGCTCGAACACTGGGGCAGCGAAGAACAGAAGGAGAAGTACCTCCCTCGCATGGTCACCGGAGAATGGTCGGGAACCATGAACCTCACCGAACCGCAAGCCGGATCCGATGTGGGACTCAGCACCACAAGGGCCGATCCGCAGGATGACGGTTCCTACCTGATCACCGGAACAAAGATCTTCATCTCGTTCGGCGACCACGACCTCACCGAAAACATCATCCACCTCGTGCTGGCCAGGACTCCCGATGCACCTCCCGGCACCAAGGGCATCTCACTCTTCCTGGTCCCCAAGTTCCTGGTCCACGATGATGGCTCGCTTGGCGACCGCAACGACGTGAACTGCGTTTCGATCGAACACAAGATGGGGATCAACGCCTCACCCACTTGTGTCCTCAGCTTTGGCGACCAGGGCGGCGCCGTCGGTTACATCGTGGGTGAACCCAACCACGGCATGCGAGCCATGTTCACCATGATGAACAACGCCCGGCTCTCGGTGGGAGTTCAAGGGCTCGGCATCGCCGAAGCCTCGTATCAAAAAGCTGCGATCTATTCACGCGAACGCAGGCAGGGGCGCGCCATCGGCAGCGATGATCCCGGCCCGGCCCCGATTGTGGAGCATCCGGACGTCCGCAGGATGCTGCTGACCATGCGGAGCCAACTGGAGGCCATGCGCAATCTCGTGGCGCACACTGCTGCCGCCCTGGACATGTCGCAGGTGACAACCGGCGAGGAGTCGGAAGAGTGGGCTGAATCCCTGGAGTTGCTCACGCCGGTTGTGAAGTCCTTCTGCACGGAGTTGGGAGTTGAGATCACCTCCCTCGCGGTCCAGGTCTTCGGCGGCATGGGATACATCGAGGAATCCGGGGTCAGCCAACTGTACCGGGACGCCCGCATCGCTCCGATCTACGAGGGCACCAACGGGATCCAGGCAATGGACCTGGTTGGCCGGAAGCTCGGAATCCGAATGGGTGGCGCCATCCAGGATCAGTTTGGCCGGATGCACGCCACACTCGATGAGTTCCGGGCTGCGGGCAGCGAATTCGAGGCCTCGGCGCAGGCATTTGCATCCGCTCTCGACCAGCTCGAATCAAGCACAGCCTGGATCATGGAACACGGGATGGCCGACCCCCTCGATGCTCTGGCCGGAGCTTCCCCCTACCTGATGATGTTCGGCTACACAACCGGAGCGTGGCTGATGGCCCGCCAGGCAATGACCGCGCGATCAGACCTCGAGGCTGGTTCCGATGACACCGAGTACCTGGAAGCCAAGATCACAACGGCTCGATTCTTCTGTGAGCAGATCACTCCGAAGGTGGCGGGACTGGCTCCGGCCGTCACCGGAGGCCATGAAATCCTCTACGAGATTCCCGAGGATGAACTGGCCACTTTCTGAGTGCGCCTGATCCGTGCGCCTGACCGATTAGTTTCCGATCATGCTGGATCACGTCTTCACCGACGCCATAGGTGCGCTCCGGGATGCCTTGGAACACGCACTTCTGGAACGACAGGCGTTCGAAGAGCGCCTGCACACAGATGTGCTGCTCGGTGACCTGACCTGGGAAACCAGCTACGGACTCCCCGGTGAAGGGACTCCACCCAGAGTGCGCGCAGACCTGACACTTCAGTGGCCTACGTGGTCTCAAACCGCCTATCGCTCCTGGTACATCGATGAGGAACTCGCAGAACTGCCACGAATAGACATCGAAGTGGTGATGAGGATCCAACGCCTGGCGAGCAGCCCGGAACCGTCGAAGGTTCTCGCGGTCCTGCCGCGAGAGAGTCCACAGATAAGTGGCGAGACCCTGAAACGTTCGGGTGCAACTGTGGAAACGGTTCACTCGAGTGACTTGCGCAAGTGCGAACACGCTCTGGAAGTGTCCTACGAGGGCACCTATGAACTCGACGAGCCGGCGCTCGCGGACGGCTCCATACTGGATCAGCATTTCAGCGCGATAGGTGGCTGGATTTCGTCGACCCTGGTCAAACTGGGTGATCTCGACATGAAGTATCTGCCGGCCACCTGAACGGCTGTCCCAGTCGGGTCGTCGCTGCGGGTATCAGTAGTTGGCTTCGGACTGCAGATTCTGAAGCTGTTTGCCGGTACCAATCGCTATCAGGATCTGGCCCTCGGACAACACCGCGTCGCGGTCCGGATTCATCGTGAACGAACCATCACGATTACGCATTCCCAGAACCAATGTGCCGGTGCGTGCCCCGAGATCAGCATCGGCGAGGCTCCGCCCGACCAATGGGGATCCCTGTGGCAACTCGATTTCTTCCAGCCTGAACTCCAACTCCTGATCGTGCATCACCACGTCCACGAACTCCGACACATGGGGTTGAGCCACCAATGCCGCCATCCTCGCTCCACCCAACTCGTGTGGATTGACCACACGATCTGCACCAGCGCGAAGCATCTTGCTGGCGGTCGAGTCGGCGCGGGCACGCGCCACGATGAATGCCGAAGGGTTCGCGGCCCGGGCGGACAGAGTCACGAACAGGTTGTCCGAATCGGTGGCCAGGGCAGCGATCAACATCGAGGCACGCTCCAGGCCGGCCGCCTTAAGCACGGCGTCCTCCGTGGCATTTCCCACGACGTACGGATACGGGCACCCAAGGAGATTCGAGTCATCGTTGTCGACAACAACAACCTCGAGCTCGTCGTCCAGATGATGGGCAAATGACCGACCGACACGACCCCACCCACAAAGGACGATGTGGCCGCTTCTGCTTGCGATTGCCTTGTCCATGCGGCGCCTCCCGAAGATTTCCTGTAGATGACCTTCAACTACGAACTCGACCACTTGGCCGATCGCAAACACCACTGACGCAAAACCCAGTGCGACCAGAACGATCGTGAACCACTTCTCGGCGTTTCCGAATTCTTCCACCTCGCTGAATCCCACCGTGGAGATAGTCGTGACCGTTTGATAAATCGAGTTGACGGGTTCAAAACCCAACGCCAAGTACCCGACAATGCCAAATACGATCACTGCACTCAACAGAGTGAGGGAAACCAGAAGGCGCCTACCCGGAGTCACACCGGGAATGCTAGGGGCAGTCCGCCCGGGCGCTGGTCAATTCAGTCCATGCCTCAGTCTGTGTCGGCCTGGTCCCAACCCTCAAGGCTGTGAGCCAACTGAGCAGCAACCGCGGCGAAGTCTCGCTCAAGAGCTTTGGTGTCCACGATGTGATCGGCCGACACGTAGTCCTCGAGGGCCAGCAACAATGACACCGAAGCCGTGCTGATGGCGTCGGGACCGCCCGCGGTGACAACGATTTCGCCGTGTTCTCCCGTGTCAGTGGAACTCGCACCTTCGTAGCCGGAAGTGCTCCAGGTGATGTCCAGAGTGACGTGACCGTGCGGATCCGCAACCAGGTGACCGGTGATTTGAGTCAGCGAAACGCTGAGTGATCCGCCGCCCGAGTCCTCGAACTGCATGTCATGCATTCCACCCTCATCCGAATGGGAGGTCATGGACAGTCCGAGCGTGTTCGTGGCGGACAACAACGACTCCGTGAATCGTTCATCGATCTGTTCGACCATCGCTGCCGCTTCAGCCCGCGCCCGACTGCGCCTGATCAGATCCGCGAAGTTCTGGCCGTGCATTGGGTCGAGTCCCATTGCGCTACCCGCTCTGAATCCTTCGACCGGCCGGCCAACTGCCTCGAAATCTGCTGCAGTAGGTTCAACTTCAATTGGAGCCAAGTCGCTCGCTTGGTCATACGGCGCAGCCGCAGCATCGGCACCCGATGATGAAACATCGGCTCCAGCCGTTGCCGCCTGCAGATCTGCACCGGCCTGTGGTGCCTGTCCGGCCTGTGGTTGCCCAGGCTGAGGCTGCGGAGCAAAAGCATTGGTGGGTGCTTGCGCTCCGCTGCGCCGGCGCTGAATCTCCGCGGCCACTGCGGGATTGGCGGAAAAAGTGGTCCAGTCGCCGATACCCGGCCACCACACGGGTGTGGCGTCCTGAAGGCGTCCGGCCACCACCTCACTGATGAGGAGTTCCAGCGTGTAGGGACCGCGCTGGTCATCAGGTCCAAGAACCACATAAGCGTTGGGTTGATCAAGGGGTGGCAGATCAGTCATCTGATGAGCCTGCCACAATCACACCCTCGGTTCCGAGCCACACCCTCGGTTCCGAGCCACACCCTCGGTTCCGAGCCACACCCCGGTCCCACCCGGTGCCGAAGTATTGTGCGCGACGAACCAGGGAGACCCATGGACATCAATCTCAGCGAAGAGCAACTTGCATTCCGGCAAACCATTCGCGACTTCACCGACCGCGAAATTCGACCAGTGGCACGCGAGATGGAGCAATCCGGCACGTATCCCACCGAAATCGTCGAAAAGATGAAGGAAATGGGGCTGTTCGGCCTCACGATCCCGGCTGAACTCGGAGGCCTCGGTGTCGACACCCTCAGTCTCGCGATCGTGTTCGAAGAACTGTCGCGTGGCTGGATGGGAATCGCAGGCATGCTCGGCAGCCATGGAATGGCCTGCAAACTGATCACCCTGCACGGAACCGCTGCACAGAAAGACCGTTACCTTGTCGAGCTCGCCTCAGGTGCGCGCCGATCCGGGCTTGCACTCACCGAACCAGACGCCGGATCCGATCTCCAGGGAATTCGCACCGTGGCCCGAAAAGACGGCGACCGATACCTGGTCTCGGGCACCAAGACCTGGATCACCAACGCACGCCATGCCGATCCACTCCCCGTGCTGGTCAAGACCGACCCCGAACAGGATCCTCCGCATCGGGGTATGTCAATTCTCCTGCTGGAAGCAGGTACACCCGGGATGACGATCACCCGCGATCTTCCGAAACTTGGCTACAAGGGTCCGGAAACCTGCGAGATCGCTTTCGACGAGGCTCTTGTGCCCGCGGAGAATCTCCTCGGTGGAATCGAGGGCCTCGGCATGTCGCAGGCGATATCAGGGCTGCAGACGGGTCGAGTGAATATTGCTGCGCGGGCTGTGGGGGTGGCGCACCGGGCGCTGGAAGAGGCTCTGAACTACTCGGGCGAACGCGAGGCGTTCGGTCAGCCGATCGGTGATTTTCAGGCCGTTCAGATCAAGATTGCGGACATGGCAACCAAGATCCAGGCAGCTCGGCAACTCACCTGGTGGGCAGCTGCCCGATTGGACGAAGGTCACGGTGGCGCCACCGAACCGGCCATGGCCAAGCTGTTCGCCTCAGAAGTGGCACTCGAAGCGAGCCTCGACAGCATGCGCATCCACGGCGGTTACGGATACTCGACCGAGTTCGAGGTTGAACGCCTGTACCGGGATGCTCCACTCATGGCCATCGGCGAAGGGACCAACGACATTCTGCGAACGGTGATCGCCAAGGAACTCCGCAAGACAGGTCTCACCGACTGAGGACCGTCGGCCTGACCCCATCATCGACCTCAGGACGACTCGGCACTGGGACGATTCGACAGACCCCAGAAATCCACGATGTGCCACACCGCGACATAGGTGGGGAAACTGGCAGTCGTCGGGTAGTGGTGATCCAGACCGTTCACCAGGTCGTATTGAACCGTCACGTCGTCGCGACAATCATCCGCAACAACGTGTACCACTCCGGTGTCCTCCTCACCGGTCTCGCCCTGACATCCCGCGCCCCCGGCCACCCCTTCGATCGAACTCGGCACGCTCGGCACGTTGCCCACGTCCGGAACCGCAGACTGACCTCCAAGTGGAGGAACGATTGTGTCCTCGGAACCCGAAATCTGGAAGAAGGGAACCGTCGCGTCCGGTGTGCAGTCCGAGTAGTCGGTGCCCGCGTACGAGGCCGCCCCCACAAGCTGGTCCGGCCGCTCACAGTTGTAGCGGTACGTCATCATGCCGCCGTTGCTGTAGCCAGTCATGTAGACCTGTTCGGGATCGGCTTGATACTCGCTGACCATCTGCTTGATCACGGCATCCAGAAATACCACATCATCGGTGCCGCTGGTTTCTGCCTCACCACAACATCCACCTGCGTTCCAGGACTTCTCGACACCCTCGGGGAAGACCATCAGCAGGTTGTGGTCCACAACGGCTTCCGGCCACTCGGCCATGGTGGCCATCTCCTCGGCGGTGCCGTTCAATCCGTGCAGGTTCACGACCAACGGAAGCTTCTTGTCGGCGAGGTCGGGATCATGATCCTCCGGGCTCACCACCAGGGCCTTTCGACCGTTCTGACCGTCGATGGTCGACCAGTCGGCCCTGGCCCCGTCCACCCCGAGGTTCACACCGCAGGCACCGAGGACAAGGATCATCGCCACTCCGAAAACCAGCGCTGCGACCATTCGACGCGGGCGCTCAGGCCTCCGGAACTTCGATCTCTCTGCAAACGACACGGGTTCACAGTAGAAACCCTCGGACCTCAAGTCGAAATCGACAATGCACCTCAAGTCGTAACCGACAATGCATCCCCCCCCAGTCGAACCCGGGAGGCGGACACACCCCGGCCGGGATCGCATCTACCATTCCGAACGTGAACGAGGCCCCACCTGCTCCGGCGACTGACGTCCGCACAACCGGATCGCGCTGGACACTGATACGGCGAGGTCTTGTGATGGGTTCTGTTGCCATGCTGGTCGCGGTGTCCGCATGTTCATCCCGCTCGGACGAGAGCAGCCCCACCTTCCGCAGCACTACAACCACCAGTCCGACCACGGCTCCCCCGCAGGAGGAGGAAGAGGTTGAAGACCCACCGCCGCAAGCTTGGGTGGTCCAGGTGGGAAGCGATGCAGACGATGCCTTCCGGTCGGTCTCGTCGCGCCGCGATGAACTGGTGGCGGTCGGATACACCGAGGGGGACCTCGAGGGCACCAATTCGGGGGAGCGAGACGTACTGATCGCAACCGTCGACACGGCTGCCGAGGTGACGAACGTCCGCCAGGCCGGTACCGGATCGACCGATGAGGCACGAGGTGTGAGTGGAGACGATCCGACCATTGCCTGCGGTGTTTCCGGCTCCGAACAGACGGCGGATGCGTCACCTCTCGACGCATGGTGTTCCTCCGTCGACGACCTTGGCGGACTGGCCGATGCAGGCACGCGCGGCAGCGAACTCCACGACGAAATCAACGGTGTGGGAATGGGCGCCGACTCCCTCGGATATGCAGCCGGTTTCGCCGAAGGGTTCTTCCCCGGAGCGAGCGACAGCACGGCTGGGTTCCTCGGCCAGGGTGACGCCTTGTTGTGGCAACTCGACGGCGCCGATGAGCCCGCCTGGATACGGCAATTCGGTACCGCTGAACGCGACGCTGCCACCTCTGCGACAACACTCGGAGATCGAGACGCTCTCGTGGTCGGCAACACCGAAGGGGATCTCGATCAAAGGTCCGCGGGCGGCTCTGATGCATTCATCGGCCGATTCGACCAAACCGGGCTTCCGCGCTGGATCCGCCAATTCGGCAGCAGCGGAGATGACCTCGCGACCGGAGTCGCCTCCGGAGGGGATCGAACACGCGCGACCGAAACCTTCATGATGGTCGGCGTGACCGACGGCGCTCTGGCTCCGCTTCACAGCGAATCGGCACCATCACCGGAGCGCACTCCAGAAGTCCCCGAGACTCAACCCGATCTTCCCGATGACGGCTCCGGCACGGCTGGGACGAACGCCGGTGGCACCGATGCCTTCGCCACCGGTTTCGATCCGACAGGAAGACTCATCTGGGCCATCCAGATCGGTTCCGCACAGGACGACTCCGCGGCGGCAGTGGCTGTGGATGGCACCACCGTGCTGGTGGCGGGCACCACCTCCGGGGCCCTCGACACCACCAACGCTCCGGCTGCGGGTGGAACCGACGGATTCCTCGCCGGAGTGGACTCGCTCACCGGCCACCTTCGGTGGATCACGCAGTTCGGTACGCCCGAAAACGAGGTCGTACACAGCGTGACCACAACAGAGGATGGACTCGCAGTGGTTGCCGGCCAGACCACCGGAGCGATGGGAGAGGAGATCTCCGCAGGTGGAGTCGACGGATTCCTGATCGCATTCGAGCTGCCCGACAGCGGTGGAGCCGCTGCGTCGATCCTCTGACAGACTTGCCCGATGAGCAGTTCCGGGCCTTCATCCAGACCGTTGAGCCTGGATGAAGCCCGGAACCACTGGGTTCGAGCCACCGGACTCGCTGACCCAGTCGAAGGAACTCTGGAATCCCTGGTTGAGTCCACCGGATGGGCAAGAACCCTTGGGGGCGTGGACGCCTACCTGGCCCTCAGGGCGCGGCGACCCGGCTTGCACCGCGAAACCGTCGATCAAGCGGTGGAGGATGGTTCCCTGCTGGTCAGCCCGGCTGCAAGGAACTGCAACTACGTGATCCCCGGCAGCCAACGTCCGTGGGTCCTCGCCGAGGCAGAAGCCATCTGGGCAGGAACTGCACCTGCGCAACACGGGAGGGCCGGCCTCGCCGAGGGTGAGGTGTCGCATACCGCGGAAGCGGTGATGGAAACACTCACGTCTCCGATGACCACTGCCGAGATTAGGGCGTCGCTTCCCGAAGGTGTGATCAGATCACTCGGAGATGCTGGGAAGAAGGCTGGCATTTCATCGTCATTGCCACCGGCGCTCAGACTGCTCGAGTTCCGGGATCGAATCCGCCGGCGAACGGATGGCTCCCGAATCGACACCGAGAAATACCGATGGGCGCCAGTGGAGAGCCCCGATCCCTTCAGCGGCTCGGAAGAAGAACGGCGGGCGCTCCTGGCTCACTCCTTCGCAACCTTCTGCGGACCGTTCACCGTGGCCGAACTCGCCTCATTCGCCGGCATCGGTCGGCGTGATGCACTGGCAGCGATCGAAGCGGGCGAGCTTGCAACGGTGAACGTGGAGGCACTCGGTGAGGCCTACATGCTTCCCGAGAGAGCCGACTCAATCCAAGACGGAGAGCCAATCGAGGAAACCGCGGTCAGGCTGCTCGGATTCGAAGATTCTGCATTGGTCGCACACAGCCCGTCAGCCTGGTTTGACCCAAGGCACCACTCACGCGAGATGCCGGTGTGGGGACGTGGTGATCACACTCTCGGCGGTGCCAGCCACCTGTTCATGAGAACAATTCTCTGTGGCAACCGAATGTCCGGTTTCTGGGCGTGGAATCCGGATGAACACCGCGTGGAGGTCGCGGTGCTGGACAAACCCACCAAGTCGGTCAAAGAGGCCCTGCTTGGCGAGGTCGAGGCCGTGAGCGAATTCCTGAATTCTGAATTCGGCAATGCGAGGATGACTTCGATCGACAGCGAATCCACCGAACGCGCACGGCTGGACGCACTGCGTTCCCTCAAATAGCTGCCGCGGTTCCCTCAAATAGCTGCCGCGGTTCCCTCGTATGGCTGGCGCAGATCTGCCGTTTACCATCCATCATGTGTCAGGTACGCTTAACACATGTCCTTCACCTGCTCCTGCGTGGCGGTCCGAGATCAGACGGTCATCGACCTGATCGACAGTGGCGTCACCTCGGTCGAAGGGATCACCGATGCCTGTGGCGCCGGCGGAGACTGCGGTTCCTGCGTTCCCACCATCGAAGCTCTGCTGGCATTGGCCCAGGAAAATTCGGCACGACATCCCCTGAAGCCCGCGTAAGCTCGGCTGGGTTCACCAACTCCACCCATCAGGAGCGGTCATGCAGGGCAATCCGGAAATTCTTGACATCCTCAACGAGGTACTCACGAGCGAACTGACAGCAGTCAATCAGTACTTCATCCACGCGAAGATGTGTCAGGACTGGGGCTTCGGCCGATTGCATGATCACTCCCGCGAAGAGTCGATGGACGAGATGAAACATGCAGAAGCACTGGTCGAGCGGATTCTGTACTTCGATGGTGTTCCCAACATGCAACGCCTCTTCCCACTGCGCATCGGCGAAACGGTGCGTGAGCAGTTCCAGAACGACCTGGCCGTGGAGAACGAGGCGGTGGCACGACTCAACGCCGGTGTGGCCAAGTCCGTGGAAGTCGGTGACAACGGCTCCCGCGCGCTTCTCGAGGGCATCCTCACCAGCGAAGAAGAACATGTCGACTGGTTGGAAACACAGCTGTCGGCGATGGATCAACTCGGTGAGGCCGCATACCTCGCAGAGCAGATGGGCTGAGGCGCCGAGTACCTCGTGTCTGACGCCGACGCCAAGCCCCACATTCTTCTCGCCACTGCGACGGACGCTTGGGACCTGGATGACGATGCCCAACCGCTGCTCGCAGCCCTCGACAAAGCCCACATACTGGGTACGCCTGCGGTCTGGAGCGACGAATCCGTCGATTGGTCAGCAGCGGATGCCGTAGTCATTCGGTCCACCTGGGACTACGCCACCAGACGCCCCGAGTTCCTGAGCTGGGTTGAACGAGTCGCGGCCGGCACCACATTGCTCAATTCGGCGGACATGATTCTCTGGAACACCAACAAGCGGTATCTCGGCGAACTTGCCGAACATCTGCCAGTCGTGGACACGTTCTACGCCGAGGGCGACGCACAAGAGAGTCTCCGCCTCGCCATCTCCAGAGCGCTGGACTCTCCGCAGGCCCAGGGTTCGCCGACCGGGGCCGGAGAATTTGTGGTGAAACCCACGGTGTCCGCCGGCTCCAGGAGCACTGGCCGGTTCAGCGCCTCCGACGTCAAGCCGGCTAGTGAACTTGCGGCAAACATCGCTGCGAGTGGGCGCGAGGTGATGATTCAGCCTTATCTCCCCTCGGTTGACACGAACTCCGAGACCGGCCTTGTGTATTTCAACGGCCAGTTCAGCCATGCCTTCGAAAAGGGAGCGATCCTCCACCTCCACGAGGTTGGCTCCGATCACGCGGAACACGGCCTGTTCGCCCTCGAACGAATCGGCCCGCGCATACCTCGATCCGACCAACTGGAAGTTGCCCAATCGCTGATCGATCACGTCAGCAGCCGATTCTCCGAAGCCCCTCTCTACGCACGCGTCGATTTGCTCGATTCAATCGAGGGCGCTCCACTCATCCTGGAGCTGGAGATGACCGAACCGTCATGGTTCCTCGCCACTTCACCCGGGGCGGCCGACACCGCTGCCCGCGCGATCCGCGCAAGGGTCGCCAAGGCCTAGGCGCGCGGGGAGTCCACACTGTCCGAATCGCCGGAGGCCCTGCCCGAATCGCCGGAGTGACTGTCGGAGCCCCCCGTACCCGCGGCGGAGGAGCGCTTCGTAAGCAACACTGCACTGACGACGGCCACCACCAGCACTACACCAAGTGCGATCAACCACGGTGATGAAGTGGAGGAGTCCGGATCGCTTTCCTCTTCCACGGGAATTGACGACGGCACGCTCACGGTCCCCTCACCCTCGGCCTCAGTTCCGTTGCTCCCGGCATTCACACCAACAACCGAATCGTCGGTCTGTGGTTCGGGGACTGTTGTGTCGGCACCATCGACCACCACCGGATCGAGATCCAGTTGCCCTGAAGGTGTCACACAGGTCACCTTCAGGTTCCAGGTGCCGGCCTCCGGGACAGCCACTTCAGCGTTGAAGAGTCCACCGCCTGCCGGGGCCAGGGTGACTGGTGTCAGGCCCGCCCCGGTGTCGGAGTCCCCAGTGACAGTGACCGTGGCATCGGAGACACCATGTCCATCGGCGGCGAAGGTGACGTTCACGGACATGCCGAGCACCAACGGATCCGAGCCGGCCTCCAAGGAAACCAGTTCAATGGCGGCCTCCCCTTCGTGTGCGCCCGTGACACCCGGCAGAAAGCCGAACAAAAGGAGCAAGAGGAGCAAGAGGATTGATGTCACCACGGCAACCTGGGTCGTCCACACGAGGCCACCCATCCGATCCGATTGCAGGCTCAACCGTGCGCGATTCATCCGATCTCCACCTTGAACTGGGCGGTCGCCGGGGGCGCCGGCGATGCCACGACCGTAACCTCGAAATCCCATCGTCCCGTGGCCAGATCCACTTGCGGAACAATCGCGTGGCTTGCCGTGATCATCGTCACCGGGATTCGACGAGGCTCCACCAGATTCGACCCGACACGAAGCTCGGCTGCCTCCACCTCTTTCAGCGATCCGTCGAGCGACAAGAAGTAGACATGAACTTCGTTGGGTCCCGACTCGGCAGGAAACACCTGCATCCGAACCGTGGTTTCACCGGCCTGGGAAACACCCTGGAAGTCCTGAGGCGCAATCTGTGTAGGAGGGACCATGCCGGCCAACACGCTGGTCGTGGCCACAACTGCCACCACAACCAGTACCTCCAACTTGAGGGTTCCCGGCAACTTCAGCACGGAATTCGCTCCGCTTGCCAGGGCCCGCCGATTGAACCAACCGAGGATCACCATGACGGAAACGAGTGCAACCTTCGCGGCCAGGGTGCGGCTGTAATCCGATTCTCCCAGAGACTCGAAGAACTCGGCGACGCCACCAACCAGCAGACCGGCATTCACTGCTCCGGACACCAACACCACCAGAGCAGCCACGGCGGCCAGAGACGAAAACGCCGCCAGCCTGTGACCGTTTGCACCCGCTCCGAAGTTCCCCGGCTCAAGCTCTGGTTGCGCCTCGCCATCCGCAGCCACCCAGGTCAGCACGAGATACACAAGGCCGCCCGCCCAGACAGACGCAGCAAACACATGCGACATGTCCACCACAACCGCGACCAGCGAGAGTGCCGAGTCGTGGCCCGACAACGACGGCACCAATCCCAGGAACACCACTGCCGCGATCAACAGAACCCGCTTCGCACGACTGCCCTCCCGGATATCTCCGGCTGCCACCACCAGCGCCGACGCAACGATTGCGGCGAGCAAGAGGGCAGATCCACCCCAGGGTCCAACCGGTCGAACCAGATCACCAATCACCGCTGTCGAGGGAATCAGCGAGTCCGAAAGTTCCATTCCCAATCCCCAGAGACCGAACATCGAACCCGCGGCACAAGCCGCCGCCACACCCGTCCACAACCGGCGATGCGGCCAGCGTCGGGGTTCACTGCCGGCACGATCCACCCGGAACGCAACTGCCAACGAGCCCAGCCCCAGCAACACTCCGCCCAGATACAGAGCCCTGCCGAACACGCCCACCAGCCAACCCGTGTTGTACACGTTTTCGCTGGTCTCCGCTGCCCCAGTGACCTCGCCCACATGGAAGACATAAGACCCGGCAACTACGTGATTGTCCTCACTGATCAAACGGTACGAAACCGTGTAAGTACCCCCCGAGTTCCCTCTGAGCCCTTGGGTGATCACCGTGGATCCGGCTGAGGCAGTAGGGGAACCAACCTGTGACTCCTGCCCATCGGGATCCAGAACCACGACACCATCGTCGCTGCTGGCGCGGGCGGCCTCGTCGAACACCAGCCCGATCTCCGAAGGGACGACATCGACAATCTCGTTGTTGGCCGGCGTGCTGGAAATGAGGGTTGCGTGGGCGGACGCCGTGGCGGAGAACCCGGCAATCGCGGCTGCCACCAGCACGGCGAACACAACCCAACGAACGTTGGCGAAGCGATCGTCGTGCATCGCGATCACCATAGATCACATACTCCCCGGTTGAGTTCCGGGGAGAACTGGCCGGCGACCGTCCCGGCGATCGTGGTCGCTCTGTCAAAGCCCACTGTTCACGGTGAGGTTCAACCCGTTCATCGCGCATAATCTGATGCCCTGTCAGATCAACACCAAGGCAGATCAACACCCAGGAGAGCCAGATGAGCGCAGCCGCCGACGAACAGCCAGACGTGGACGACCAGATCCTCTACGAGGTCACTGAGGGTATCGCCCGCCTGAAGATCAATGCCGCCGAACAGGGGAACTCACTGAGCGCAGCGATGCGAGACCGGATCACGGAACGCCTCGAGTGGGCCTCAGGCGATCTGGCGGTTCGTTCTGTGATCATCACGGCAGCTGGGGAACGACATTTCTGCACAGGTGCCAATCTCGGTGGCGCGCAGAAGCCGACACCAGTGAAGCCGGAAGGTGCGCCGGCGAGGGCCATGGGCGATGCAGCCAGGATGATTCGTTCCGGCTGGCAGAGGCTGATCGCATCGATCCTCGATTGCGAGAAGCCCGTGATAGCTGCTGTGAATGGGACTGCGGCAGGAGGAGGAGCGCAGATCGTGCTGGCAGCGGACCTCGTGGTGATGGCAGATTCTGCGAAGCTGGTGGAGGTTTTCGTCAAGCGGGGGATCATCCCGGACGCCGGCGGCGCCTACCTGCTGCCCCGCCTGGTGGGTCCACATGTTGCCAAGGAACTCATGTTCCTGGCGGACGACGTGAAGGCGGATCGCTGCGCCCAACTCGGAATCGCCAACCGCGTTGTGGCGGCCGACGAACTCGACGCAGCGGTTGACGAGTTGGCAGGTCGCCTGAACACCGCTCCGACCAAAGCACTGGCTCTCACCAAGAGCCTCATCAATCGCAGCTTCGAAACAGGGCGCGAGACCGCCTTCGTGGAAGAAGCCGCAGCCCAGGACTGGCTCACTTCATCAGAAGACTTTGCCGAAGGAATGCTCGCGTTCCGCGAACGACGCTCACCCGAATTCAAAGGTTGGTGACCCTTAACTATCTTTCAGGACATTTCAAGGACTTTCACTTGCTTCTTCCTGCCTGATCCGGGAAACTGCCCTCGGAGAGGAAGAGGCAGGTGTGGCAGGGTTCAGCAGAATTCTCGGAGGGTTGCGAGTGGATCGCGCACGTTGGACCCAGGCGTTGGTTCTGACGAGTGTTGCCACCGCACTCCTGTTCACAGCCTGCTCTGATCCGGAGTCCATCCGCGCCCCTATCAGCGCTCTGGAGCCGACGGCACCAGGAGATCCGGATTCGGGTCCAGTCGATTCAGACTCCCCGCGACCTGATCCCAGAAGTTCGGCCAATGGGGAGACTACCGAGCACCCGCCGAAATTCGCTCCGAACACTGCTGACGGGAGCAACAACGCGTTCACAAAGGACGATTTCGCCGCCGACGTGGAGCGACTCAACGAGATCGGGAACGTTCTCGAGTCATATGACCGGGTTCTCACTGAACTGAGTGCGAATCCGCAGACGGCGGCAGACGATCAGAGTCCGGTGATCGTTCGCTGGCACTCCGTGGTCCTGCCCGGAACCCGCCTCGATGAAGAAATCCGCACGAGAACACTGACCAACCACCGGGCCAATCACATGGTCGTCCGCCCGCCCGCCGAACGTGACCGCCGGAACTCACGAGGTCGCGAGAGTGAAGCGCTTTCGTGGATTCACTCAGTGGTGGAGATCAATGACACAACGAACCCCGGGCAGATCGATTTCAGCTACTGCGGCTACTCCCCGGGGATCGGCTATCACGAGCGCACCGGTGAGGTGATCGACAACCAGCGGGCGACAACAAGGGGATCGGGTCGCACCACCCGACAGCCCGACGGTCGAATTCTGCTTTCATCCCTGGTCGATGAGGAGCTGCTTCTTCTGGGAACCGGGGAGGCAAACCCGTGCTGATGTCCAGACTGTGCGCAGCTGCAGCGATGTCGCTGGCCTGCTGGCTCATCACATCGCCCGACGCACAGGCGGTTGGTGGCGGCGGAGGCACCGGCGCCAGTTCCTCGGGCGACACCATCATCTCGCAGATTCTGGGATCCCCCGCCGGTTCCAGTCCTCGCGGAAGGGGCGATGCCCCGCGTTGTCATTGGCAGACCTTGACTGACCGCGGCACCCTCTTCATCTTTCACGTCGCAGCATCGCTCCCGGAATTGACCGATGCTCCGTTGTTCAACGCGATCGACC